>NZ_JBFWIR010000070.1:0-16512 GCF_050255895.1 Parachlamydia sp. | reverse complement strand
AGTGTGTGAATATTGCCATTTTCAAATATGTTTGATGGAAAAATATCTTAAAATATGCTAAAGTTCATTTAAATCTAACTCAACTCGCTAAAAAGAGTACGACCTTGAATAGCTTCCGAAGAAGAGCGTATGTTGTGTTTTACTACAGTTCCTAACCCAAACTTTTCAACACGCTAGTCTATGGTTCTTCCGCTAATGTCATATAAAGTTATTACATTTGGTCTTTCCGATGTGGGTCTCGTCAGACAAAATAATGAAGACGTTTGGGACCAAGTACCAACGATTCGTTTTTTTGTTTTAGCAGATGGTATGGGTGGACATCAGGCAGGAGAGGTCGCTGCTAAAGAAACGGTCCATCACTTATGCAAATTGGCTCAAAAGAAATTTAACGCTTTGCTTAAACCGTCGCTAAAAGAATCCTACCAGACATTGAAACACGCCATCGTCCAAGTCAATAAACATATTTATAAAATGAGCCGTGAATCAAGCGACCTTAAAGGCATGGGAACGACTCTTTGCTGCCTCTATTTTCATACTGAAGGAGTCATTTACGGTCATGTAGGTGACAGCCGAATTTATCGTTTAAGAGATAAAAAATTAGAACAGCTCACTAAAGACCATTCCCTTTTGTGTGAAATGATGGATTTAGGGCAAATTCATGAGCAGCAAATGCCCAATTTTTTATATAAAAATATTATCACTAAAGCAATTGGGACGGAATTGATCGTAGATCCCTCTATCGCCATTACAGACTTTATGTATGGGGATATTTTCATGATGTGCACAGATGGTCTTTCCGATCTACTTTCACAGAAGGAAATGGAGAATATTCTCAATCATGCATCATCCCCCCAAGAGGCTGTCGAAAAACTTGTCAAAGCAGCTAAAAATAAGGGCGGCTATGATAATGTCACGGTTGTTATGTTACATGTAATTAAAGAGAATGAATCAGAAAATTTATCTAGATAATAATGCAAGCACTCCGCTTGCACCTCAAGTCCTTCAGACCATGTTAGAATGTCTTTCAGAAAATGTGGGAAATCCTTCCAGCATTCATTCATTTGGGCAAGCATCACGTGCAAAACTTGTGAATGCTCGACATTCTCTCGCATCTTATTTGAAAGTCCCACCAGATGAGATTATTTTTACCTCTGGTGGAACCGAAGGAATTAATTTGCTCATTAAAGGCCTATTAGAGCAAAAAAACGGACATGTCATCACATCAAACGTTGAGCATGCATGCATATTTAACACCCTAAAAGCATATGAAAAAAAAGGACAAGCTGTTTCATGGTTAAATGCCGGCTTACGCGGGGCTGTTCAACCTGAAGCGATAAAAGCAGCCATTCGCCCAGACACTCGCTTAATTGTTTTAACGGCAGTCAATGGCGAAACAGGTGTAAAACTCGATGTTGCCTCTATAGCTTCCATTGCACAGGAAGCCAAAATCCCTTTTGTTTTGGATAGTGTTGCTCAATTAGGAAAAGAAGAAATTTCTATTTTGCCGGGTGTATCCGCCATGTGCTTTAGTGCTCATAAAATTCACGGCCCTAAAGGGGTGGGTTTTATTTGGTTAAAGCGGGGAACGCCTTTCATTTCTACTCTGACAGGAGGGCCACAAGAATTTGGCAAACGCGCGGGATCAGAAAATTTAGCCGGTATTGTAGGACTCGCTAGTGCTGTCATGCTTTTGAACCAAGAACTTCCTGAAGCAGCACATCGGATGCGTTCTTTAAGAGATCACTTTGAAGCAACACTTCTAGGTAATCTTCCAGGAGTCAAAATCAATGGCCAAGGCGAACGGATTGCAAATGTGAGCAACCTATCATTTGAAGGAATTGAAGGAGAAACGCTTATTACACTTCTAGATCGTGAAGGAATTGCAGTGAGCCATGGATCTGCATGCTCTTCTGGAGCCCTTGAACCTTCCCGAATCTTACTTAACATGGGAGTCTCAATGGATCAAGCAACTTCCTCCATTCGCTTTTCTTTAAGCCGCTTTACCACTGCAGAAGAGGTTGACAAGACAATTGCCACAGTTATTCGCCTTGTGTCTCATTTGCGCAATTTAATGAAACCGTGAAACGGGATTGAAAAGAAATTCAGTACAATCTTTAATAAGCCATACCACCCTAAATCACAAATTAAAAGGTCGCGCAACCATGCATATTATTCATATCGCAGCAGAACTTGCACCACTTGCCAAAGTCGGCGGCCTTGCAGATGTTGTTCTCGGACTCTCTCGTGAACTATCTTGGAAAGGTCATGATGTTGATATTATTATCCCAAAATACGATTGCATGGATAGCAATCAGATTGGAGATCTAACAATTGATACAGACAATCTAATGTCTTATTATCACAACGAATGGCACCGCAATACCGTTTGGTCGGGCTGGGTTGAGAATTTAAAGGTCTACTTTATTGACCCCCACCACCCTCGCCGTTTTTTTAATCGCGGTTGCTTTTATGGCTGTGATGATGATGTGGAAAGATACCTCTATTTTTGCCGAGCTTCTTTGGAGTTCTTGTTTAAAAAGCAAATTCAATGCGACATTATCCACTTACATGATTGGCAAACGGCAGTCATCCCTATTTTAGCACGCGATATCTATGAAAATTTGGGATTTAATCATGCTAAAACCATGTTGACAATTCACAACATCGAATATCAGGGCAGATGCTCAGCCTTTGATCTTGATCGTATCGGATTAAAAGGCGAATCGTATTATACCCCTGAAAAACTTCAAGATGAAGTTTATCCCGAATCATTAAATCTTCTTAAAGGCGGGATTACCTATTCGAATTATGTCACAACGGTCTCTCCAACATATGCCAAAGAAGTTCTTACAAAAGAATTTGGCTTTGGTCTTGAAAGCACATTGCTCAAGAATACAGATAAGTTTAAAGGCATTTTAAATGGTGTCGATTACTCTTATTGGAATCCAGAAATTGATCGCTATTTACCTGCTCACTATTCAGCAAGAGAGCTTCCAAAGGATAAAAAAGATCGCAATACACTCGATAATAAAGGGTTTATTAAAAAAGTTTTAAGGGAGCGTTTAGAACTATCTGAAAAACATAAACCGATCATTGGTTGTATCGCTCGCCTCGTCCCTCAAAAAGGGATCGATCTGATTAAACAGGCTATTTCCTATATCGTTGAGCAAGGCGGGCAATTTGTTCTGCTCGGATTTAGCCCTATTCAAAGCATTAGTGAAGATTTTCATCACTTACAGCAAATCTACCAGAATCATACAGATGTCAGCCTCATTCTTCACCATCAAGAAGAGTTAGCTCATGAAATTTTTGCTGGATCGGATATCTTAATTGTCCCCTCATTGTTCGAACCGTGTGGGCTTACCCAAATGATTGCGCTTAAATATGGCACAATTCCCGTTGTGCGTAAAACGGGCGGTCTTTCAGATACAATCATTGATGTCGATACGCCCTATGAAGCTGGAGAAGCCAATGGTTATACTTTTGAAGATCCTACATCCGAAAGCTTCCACGCAGCTCTTCACAGAGCCATCCATTGCTGGTTCGACGAACCGGAAAAATGGAGACAGCTAATGGTTCATGGCATGAATATTGATTTTAGCTGGAATCACCCTGCTGATCGTTATTTGGAAATCTACAAACAACTCGAGCATAAATAAAGGATCATATTCTTTTTAATGAATCAGCATGTGGGGTATCAAGTGAAAGCCCTATGCTGATTTTTATCGAGACTCTTATCAAGAAGTTTACAAAACTGTGAAGATTCTTTCTCGACTAAATCCCTACAACCCACTGCTTTATACGTATAGCATCGTCAATAAGCTTCATTTCTTCAGCTGATCGAACCAATTTTCTCCAGGTCTTTTTATTCTACCTACAGACCTCGTTTGGAATAAATTTTTCCTGGTTTCCCATCTAAAATAATGTTTACTTAAATTCTTGGAAAAACACGCTCTACGTTACTTGTAATAGGGGCTACAACTATTAGCTCAGAACGTTTAGCAGAGTCACTAGAAATAGCAAGTCACGGACGCATTTTTTTATTTCCTTGCCACGTCCCCTCTTCTTGGATAATCATCTTCATTTATACCTGCTATTCATCCAATCTAATAAAATCCTCTCCCTCAATCTCTGAAAAGATTTGCTTTAACTCAATATTTCCCGGGGTCTTTATCTGCTTCATCATTAAAGCTTCTCTTTAGCATGCAAAGCAGCGCCCAATTACTCTGGAATCGTTTTTGTTACTGGTTTTACCTTCATAAAAAGGTCCTTTTTTCTCGAATTATACATATACCAATATATCAATGATTTCATTTCCTCTGCCTTAAAGAATAAAAAACGTAAAAAAAATTAGACAAGTTGCACAGTGTCCCCATTTAACAGAAAAAGTTTGATTCACAACAATTTGCTGGTAATTGCTTTTCAGAATAAAGCTATTCATTTAGAATTCCATCAACCAAATAAACGCAAAAACAACTAGACAGTAGGTGCTCTTTGAATATTGCGAATGCTTTGACCATTATCCGACTTTGTATCAGCCCATTTTTTTTATTAGTCTATTTGAAGCCCGATTTCTTTAATATCTCAACAACCGGCCTTCCCTATGTGCTTTTAGCCTTATGGGCTGTCTCCGAACTTTCAGATGCTTTTGATGGATATCTAGCCCGCCGCTATAACCAAGTCACAGAACTAGGTAAGATTCTGGATCCTATGGCAGATAGCATCGCCCACACAACGGTTTTTCTGACCTTCACAGAGTCCCCTGTCAACCTACCAATTCCGCTTCTATTCGTCTTTCTTTATCGAGATTCTGTTGTCAGTACACTTCGCACTATTTGCGCTTTGAAAGGATTTGCCTTAGCTGCACGCACAAGCGGCAAGATTAAAGCTGTCATCCAAGCCATGGCGGCCTTTTTTATTCTACTTTTAATGATTCCTCATGCAAAGGGCTTGCTTTCTCAAGAAAATTTACACTTTACAAGTACTTGGATTGTGATTGGTGCTGCCTTGTACACTATTTATTCTGGTTTTGATTATATTTATGCAAACTGGTCCTATATCGCACGCATGCTAATTCCCCCTCAAAATCCTACTCAATCTGGATAACCCGCCTATGGCATATGAGATTCTCGGCATTGGAAATCTTTTAATGGACTTTATCATTCAGATTGATGAAGCCTATCTACATGCATTAGCAGGGATTAAAGGTGGGATGGAAACTATCGACTACCAAACGATTATGCAAATCATTGGGAAAAATCCGGTTTCACAACAAACACCTGGTGGGAGTGCCACCAATACCGTAAAAGGACTGGCACAACTAGGGAAAAGGTGCGCTCTTGTGGGAAAAATAGGAAAGGATAGAATTGGTCAGCAACTCATAGAAGTGCTTTCTGATATCGGCATTCAAACTTTTTTTTCTATAAGTGAGCAACCAACAGGAATGGCCGCTTGCTTAATCACTCCCGACGGAGAAAGAACTTTTCGCACCTATGTGGGACCAATGACCACATTTACTCCCGATGAGTTAAAACCTTGCTATTTTGAAGGGGTAAAACTTGTCTACTTAGAAGGATACAACTTCCTTTATCCAGGAGTCATTGAAAAAGCTATGGAGCTGGCCAAAGAGGCTGGAGCAAAAGTTGCGATGGATGTTTCAAGTGTCGAAATGGCCTCCTCTTTTCAATCCAAAATCATCGAACTGCTTCCTCGATATGTGGATATTCTTTTTGCTAATGAGCAAGAAAGCATAGCCTTAACCCATCTTCCTCCAAAGAAAGGATGCAACATTTTGAAAGATCTTTGCGAAACGGTTGTGATTCATAGTCCTGAAGGTTGCTGGATCGGTCAGCGTCAATTTGAAACCTTTGCCTCCCATATTCCCATTATCCCTTTGGATTCAACTGGGGCGGGAGATGCATTTACAAGTGGTTTTTTATATGGATACTTATCCGGACACTCACTAAAAGAATCTGCTCTTTTAGGAATGAATGCAGGAAAGGCTGTAGTTCAAATTTTGGGGGCCGAGCTTTCTTCTGAAAGCTGGCACCAAATTAAAATTAACAGCCTTTAAACTAAACGAGCGACAACTCACATTCTTCTTTGATTGAATCGATCTCAAATGAAATTTCTTTGCGCAGCTTGAAAATTCCAATCACGTTTATCACCAAGAGGATTCCCCCCATAATCGTCATCACACTTTGAGCTGCTGTGGAATCTACCAACGCAAAAAGAATGAGAGCACTTACGGCATATACATAAAAAAGCGGGCGCCCTTTCGTCGGATGTAAAAACTGAGCGCACTTAAGCCCCACACAGAAAAACGCATTGATCGTGGAATAGCCAAGTAAGAACAAAAAGAAAGGCATGAAAAAGTTCATGAAAGGAAAGTACCCTTCCAAAGCCCGTTGAACCAAAAGAGAGCAATCAAGGGGCTGATTCCATACACCGGTAATCAGTGTTAGGAGAATCGTTGTCGTGCAAACCACAAAAGAATCTAAAAAAATATCCATAAAAACTAAACAAGCTTGTTTTTCTGGTATCTTAACAGATGTCTCGCTATGAATAACGGACGCGTAGCCTATTCCCACATCTCCTGTATAGCATCCTCTTCTAATTCCTTGCGAAGCGGTCAACATCATCGTGCTTCCAATAAACCCACCAGTAGCAGCATGACCAGAGAAAGCAGATGTAATCACTTCATGAAAGAGAGCTGGAAGAACAGATAGATTTTGCATTAAAATCCAGCATCCCATAGTGACATAAAGCACAATAAAAATGGGAATCACGGCGCTCGAAATATTACCCACTCTTCCAACTCCCCCACTTGTCGCAAAAACAATGAGAGTGATTAGGATAAAGACAACCACAGGTTCACTAATCGGAAAATTAGAGGAGACACTTGTCGTAATCACTTTAAATTGCCAAATCTCTACACAATAAAGGCAGAGTAAAAAAGCTACAAATGTAGGAATCCACTTTTGTTTAAAAGCGCGCGTTAAAAAATACATGGGCCCCCCATCGAAGCTCCCATTAGCATTAGCAATCCGATAGCGTAAACCCAGGTAAACCTCGGCATACTTGATGACCATTCCCCCAATCGCAGTTAACCAGATCCAAAAAATGGCTCCTGGTCCACCAATTTGCACAGCCGTGCAAATGGAAACAATGTTTCCAATGCCAACACATCCACCCACACAAGCAAAAAATACTTTTACTGGATGAACGCCGCCGTTTTCATGAGAACTGGTATCCTTTAAAAAACTAACTAAAGTATAAATCGCTGAAGGGAATTTTCTTATCTGAACAAAATTTGACTGGAATGTCAGAAAAAAGCCTAGCAGCAAAACTAGTGGGGCTGAGATGTAGCTCCATAGAAAGTCTTCCGTACTCACCAAAAATTTTAAGATGGGTGCCATGAATTCCATAAGATCCTTAACATTCCGTTTTTTTACAAAATATAATAATAAAAATTAGAGTAAAAGTCAATAAATTTATATATAACGCTCAGAGGCGTAAAGAATCTAAAAAGGACTTATTTTTCCTTATAAATTCTTCTTTCCAATAGTATTGATCTAAAAGTTGAGAAGGATCTCTCTTTAAAATTGTGTAGGCGATATAAATCGCTTCGATCGAAGCCAAGCCTTGTTCCGGAAATGGACAGGCTGTTTGACAACGAGGATAGGCCGTACGGCATTGGGGGGGGATACTGCGTAGCTTAATTGAAGCTTTTTGTTGCACCCAATCAAACATTTTCTCCGCATAACGCCATGTCGCATCTAAAACGAGCAGGCCATTTTGGGCATCTGAAGAGTCTAATGGAGGAGCATCAATTGTCAATAAAACATAAGAATCCAAAGAAGGCAGTTCTTCAATTGGATAAGATAAAAATGAAAAATCGGGTCTATTCTCTAAACCACGCAGGCTGCACTTCTTCAGGTTTTCCTTCCGATGGCGGATAACTAGAGTTGGAGGAAAGAATTGCATGGTTTAAATAATTCGGTTAATATGACGTTGAAGTACAATTTATGCACATTTTTTGTGCAACGAAACATTTATTTAAACATGTAGGAGCTTTTATTTCAAATAGATAAAGGCATCTGTTCTAAAATTGCAAGGGGTTGAAATGATGAAACAATTATCTTTTATATTGTTAACAGCTCTCGCTTTCTGCTGGCTAAGCTCGGCACAAGCCGCTACAGCAACTTCTCAAATCCATTGGCATGAAAATTATGCAGATGCAGCTAAATTATCCGCATCTACTGGTAAGCCAATATTTTTGCTATTCACAGGATCAGATTGGTGTACGTATTGCATTAAATTAGAAAACGAAGTGTTTGCTACCCCAGAATTTTCGCAAGATTTAGCGAATCGTTTAATTTTCGTTAAACTTGATTATCCCCCAAAAGCATCCGTTCCCCCACAAATCAAAGAACAAAACGAAGCTTTAAAACGCAAATTCAATATCCAAGGCTTTCCAACTGTGATTCTTTTAGATTCTAAAGGTGGCCAAATTGGGGTAACAGGCTATAAAACAGGTGGCGGTAAAAGCTATGCTGACCATATTCAAAAATTGCTGAATAATCATTCCGCTTATTTACAAAAAATGAATACTGCTGAAAGCCAAAAACTTTCAAAAGCAGCTTAGTTAAAGAGGGATTGGATGAAAAGATACATCCAATCCCTAAATTTCAAGAGATTGATCCCATTTAGTGATGTTCAGTAACTCTTTGGGAATTTCATGCAAAAAACGAGATGGTTTAGAGGCATACTCTTTTCCCATCCGCTTCCTTTTTCTTGCCATGCTGATCGTTAAAAACTGTCTTGCACGTGTAATGCCGACATACATTAAACGCCTTTCCTCCTCTACTCCAACTTCCTTCAAGCTTTTCTCATGCGGGATAATATGATCTTCTATTCCCACAAGAAAGCAAGCTTTAAATTCGAGCCCTTTAGAACTATGAAAGGTCATTAAATTCACTTGATCTTTTTGTTGCGTATTTTTTTGACTTTGATTCCAATCTTGTTGCAAAGGAGTTGAAGTAATAAAATCATGAAGTGTGGGAGTCTTATTAAATTCTTTTAAAAAAGATTCATTAAATTCAACAAGAGAAGAAACAAATTCCTGCACATTTTCCCATTTAAAATCACGCATTTGTGCACTTTTAACTTCGTCATTGATTGCTTTTTTATAATTAACTGCTTCAATTAACTCAGTCAAAGCATACGAAAAATCTTGCTCAAAGCGTTGTTTGGAATTTTCCAAAATCCCTATAAATCCCTGAAGAGAATCCAATGCCTTTTGGCTCCAATGAGAAGACACCTCTTGAACCGCCGGTTCTCGATTGGCTAAAGATTTTAAAACATTCCATAAAGGGAGTTGATGTGAACGGTTATAAGCTGTTGCAGCATCTAGAGAGGCCTCTCCAATCCCACGCCTTGGCTGATTGATAATGCGTAAAAGAGCTTCTTGATCTAACGGATTTGCGATGACTCTTAAATAAGCAAAAAGATCGCGCACTTCACGTCTTTCGTAAAACTCTGTGCCGCCAAAAATCTCGTAAGGAATCCCTTTAATCCATTGATCCCCATCCTTCCAGGCATAATTCATTAAAGCGAGCTCAAAAAGACGTGATAAAGCATTTGAACGATAAAGAATGGCAATATCTCGCCATTTTAATTGATATTTTTCTCGCATATGAGCAATGCGATAAACAACAGCCTCAGCCTCTTCTTTATCCGAGGGCGCATGAAATACTTCTATCAGATCCCCTTCTCCTCGATTGCTCCATAAAACTTTTTGATAACGGGTTTGATTGTGACTAATCACTCCATTTGCCGCTTTTAAAATATTGTTTGTCGATCGATAGTTTTGTTCAAGTTTAATGGTTGTCGCATCTGAAAAATCTAAAATATTCTTAACTTCCGCACCCCGCCAGCCATAGATAGATTGGTCATCATCTCCAACAACACATAAATTTTGATATTTTCGAGAAAGTAAAGAAGCCAATTTGTATTGGACAGGATTGGTATCTTGATACTCATCGATCATGATGTACCGATACCGTTCCTGGTATTTTTCTAAGACATCGGGAAAATTTTCGAAAAGCTGAACTGTTAAACCCAATAAGTTATTAAAATCGACAGCATTATAGGCACGCAAACTAGCCTGGAGCCGTTGATAAATGGTTCTTGCAAATTCGTCATGCCATTCCGAACCTGTATCACAGATTTCCTCACTCGCCAAACCTTTGTTTTGTGCTTGATTAATCACGGCCGTTGTACTGGCCAAGGAAGGTAATTCCGCTTCATGTTCGAGCACATCACGTGCAATCAATCCGATCAGGCGTTGCACATCTTTTTCGTCATACAAACTAAATTGAGGTGTATAACCAAGCTTATGAATTTCAGCCCGCAGTATTTGCATACAAAAACTATGAAATGTGCACAAAGAAATTTGCTTGGCAATGTGGGGAGCAGCAAATGCTCCAATGCGATGACGCATTTCCGCAGCCGCTTTGTTGGTGAATGTGAGTCCCAAAATCGATTTTGGAGAAGCCCCTTTTATCGACATTAAATAAGCCATGCGCACAGTCAAAACCTTGGTTTTGCCACTGCCTGCACCAGCTAAAATCAATACGCGACCATCTGTTGTCGTAACTGCAGCTCTTTGCGAGGGATTTAAGGCATCTAGTTCTTCTTTAAAATCATTTTTCATGATGATTCCATCTTTGATTTTGTGAAAAAATAGAGTGTATTTTTTTCAAGGATCAAAGTAAAGCGACTTGATTATCTGAGGGCTGAAGCAAAAGTAACATTTCCTTTTGCACATCTTGAGTTTTTAGATTTTTGTGAAACCCACGAGGTTTCACATTTAAATCTAAGTGAGGGGGAAGCAAATGATGACAAGTTCTAAATGCTTCACGCACAGTTCTTTTAAAGCGATTGCGATCATGTGCCTTCCCGTATTTTTTAGATACGGTTATCCCAAGCCTTGTTTGCGCATGTGTGCGCTTACAAAATTCAATCATCACATAACACCCGAAGCATCGACTACCCTTATGAGATAACCGTTGATACTGTTTTCGGGTGCGGATTTTTAATGCTTTTGGAAAAGAGCAAGAGATCACCCTTTATTACGCTCTAGTTAATTGCTTACGTCCATGGCGGCGTCTGCGATTGATAATTTTACGTCCATCGGCAGTTTTCATTCTTTTACGAAATCCATGCTCTGATTTTCTACGACGTTTGCTGGGTTGATACGTACGTTTCACGATTTTTTCCTTATACTGGCATTAAAAAATATAGGTTTTCTTCGTTCAGAAGTGATTATACTCTAACGGCAAAAGGATAGCGAACACCTTGAATAATTGCAAGCTTAAACTCTTAATGACACTCAAACTTTGCCTGCATTTTTATCAAAAGCAAAACTCTTTTTTCTGTTGTATCAGTAAAAACGCTTTTTTAATAAGATAACACGAATTTTCTAAACACAATCTGAAAAAGGAAATCATTATGCACGCTCCAGCGCTTTCCCCCTCCCAACCCCCGGAAGCCTCTGTCACAGAAAAATCCCTCGAAAAAAAACCGCCCGTTGATTTTATTGATAACATCCTCAAAAAAATCAACCTTTACAAGCCCAAAGAATTCGTCGAACTCGCCCAAACAATCACACAGCTGGAGTGGCGCTTATTATCTACTGATCCGATTAATGCGAATAATTTAGATGACCCACACGACCCCACCCCCAAAACAACAGCTAAAATAACGTGGATTTTCCTCAGAACTTTAGGCGGCACTTTTTCTGATCAACAAAAATTACTCAAGGAAACACTATGTTTTGTCGCTAAGCAAAACTTAGAACGATTTGAACCTAAAGACCTTGTTAGTATTGTGCGTGTTTTTGATGACATCGAATATCATGAAATAAATCTTTTTCGATTCTTAAGCAGAAAAATATCGTCGTGCGCTTCCAGATTGGACCCGGAAGATATCGCCTGGACCCTTTTTTCTTTTCGAAAAATAACCCCCCTTCCAAAACTTATTTTTCTCCGCTTGACAGTTTTGGCGTTTGAAAAAATCCACCTTTTTAATGCGCAAGAGCTAGCCATTACGTTTAAAGCCCTAGTGCAGGCCAGTTATTGCAAAAACGAGCAACTTTCGCGAATTAGCTATCGAATTAAAAATAAGGTCAATGATCTTACCGTAAGCGATGCGATCCATGTTCTGTGGGCCTATGCCTATGACGCACGCCAAAATAAAAAAGATCCCTGCTTTGTTAGAGATTCAAATTGGGAAACTCTTGAACAACTAAAAGAGGTCTTTTTAAAAAATGCGACTTCATTAAATGCCGATGAAATCGTCCGAATTGCTTGGTCATATCACTTCTTAAATTACATCCATGAAGATTTATTACGAGAACTATGCAAACATCTAGAGCCAAAAATAAATGACTTAACAAATGACGGTCTTATCAATATTACCAAGATCTTTATCAGCTTAAATTTTATTGACAAGGAATTGCTTTGGAAGCTCCTTAAAAAGATCGAAGATAAAGTAGTGAATAATCCCCATCAGTTTACTCCTTCCAATCTTTCGGAGCTAACCCATGCGATGCTCATGGGATATTGCCAATCAGAAGACTATACAACATTCATTTTAAATATGCTGGATGTCATCTTTCAAATCGATCCATCCAGGTGGGAGGCTCATCAACTATCGCAAATACACACCATACACCTAATCTATACACTAAAATCGAAACAGGAAAAGGCAATGCCTATTCCATTGCAAGAACGCATCGACATCCATCTTAAAGGATTAAAAGATAAAAAACCCATTAGTTCAGATTTTCACTTAAGCGTCGCAAAATGCATTGAGAATATTTTAGGAAAATCGGAAAAGGAATTTCAAATCGAAACGTATTTTGTCGACATTGCTTATCCTGCACGCAAACTTGTCATTGAGGTAGATGGACCGGCTCATTTCGATCAATTTGGCAATTATTTGCAGAAAAATGCTGTAAAAGAATTCGTGTTAAAATTATTGGGATGGCAAGTGATTCGCATTTCCAAGGAATGGCCCGGGTATGAACATATATTTCACAACGAATCAACCTCTTTACAAAAGATGCCCACACAATATAACAAAAATGAACTAAAGAATTTGCGCATACAATTCCTCAATAAACTCTTAAATAGTCACGAAAATTAATCTGAGGAAGTCCTGGGCCCAACCAAGAGTCCAGGACTATTTTCTCTCCTAAATAGCCTAATTTCTCGATATCATCATTTAAAATAAATTGCAGTTTTTTCACCTCCTCCATTACTTTCCCATAAATATAGATCATCAAAAAAAATCACATATTTGTTGGGAAGCTTGCCATGAATTCAAACGTTTCTTCATTATTTCCACTACCTCCAGATTTTCCCGCATCAGAAACTCTTCACGCTTTGAAGAAAAGCCCAAATCCAGAGGAGGAGCTTAAATCCATTTTTAATGACAATCCCGACCAGCAATTCAAGTTTCTTTTCTGGGGCATTTTAGCTTCTTTTAATAGCCCCGAATGGTTTCAAAAGAATTCCAGTTACTTTAATCGCCTTCATGTCAATTTGATTTCTACCTCCGATTTTTCTTCAAATATTGTCACACACGAATCTCTCACCCAAAAAAAAAGAATCCGACGTATCGAGGAACTTTTCGAATTAATAAAAGCCCCCCAAAAAAAATTTTGTGAAATTCTAACGAGAAAAAAACAGGAATGCCTTCATTCATTCATCACGTTGGTTGAACAAGCACACCTGAATCAAGACATTAAAACGCTTAATCACTTGCGACAAATTTTTCGCAGTCATCCTAGCGTAAAAGATGTGATAAATTCTAAAAAATTTAGCGAAGACCCTTGCTTACTTCTGGTCCAAAAAAACACGATTATCCGTATTTTTGGATCGTCTAAAGAGTTTCAGTCTCTAACAAAAGAAGCAAGCATCACATATTCAGAAGATTTTCACTACACGCTCCTTAAACTTCCGTCACATTGGTTTCCAAAAACTAACATCTCACCACCTCCCCACGCCTTCCCCATAGCGACTTGGGAGCACATAACTGGTTTACACGATTTCGATCAATTAAAAACTTACCTATCTTCTGAACCAGACACCCTTTTAGAATTGGGAAGAGCCTGTATCGATTTCTCAACTCCTACGGAGTGGATTTATCAAAATCAACCAACGATCAATCATTTAATCCAATGTTATAATGATTTCTCAGAAAACGGGATAGACAAGGAATTAAAACAAGAGCTAAACCAAACAAACAAAATCCTTAAAATTAAACAACTGTTTGCAACTGATGAAATTGAGCTTCCTCCTAGAGACCTTCAAGAAATACGCTGGCAACACCTCAATGCTTACCATAAATTTTACGAAGCCCTCAAAATAAATGATCCGTTTACCATGATCCAATTAGTTAAGCTTATCCCCCCCTTAAAAAAAATTATCATTCAATTCTCCAAATCCGAATCAATGCTCCTGGAACAAAATAGAGCCTTAATTGGAGCCTATTTATTAGCATTCAAAAATCAAATACCCAACGATAAAGGCAAAGACAAAGGCCCTTCATCCGAAGATGACTCAATGACACTTCAGCAAGTGCATGATGCATTTGAACAAGAAAAGAAGTTTATGAAAACGGATGCATGGGAAAAGCTCGAAAAAGAAGGCCGAGAAGCGCTACAAGCCTTTCGTAAGTCTATTGATATTCAAGAATTTACTGAAGGCGGACTGGAAATGCTCATCGATAGACTCCCAAAAGACTTCATGGATTCCGCCCACCAACTTAGGAAAGCAGGGGTCCCACTTAGCGACTGCTTACTCTATCAATTAGTGGAACATGAAGAATTAATGATTTATTATTTTGCCCTTCAAAGGAAAAGAGAGACGGCCTTACTAGAACCCTACCTACCAAAACCTAACACGCCGTTAGAAGATTGCGACCTTGCTTTTCCAGAAGAGGACATCAACATATTCTTTTCGACATTATCCGAAAATCCGCAATGGCTGGCCCAACAAATCCATACTTACACCACAAAATTTAAAAAAAACAACGCCATTGAAAAATTACGAGCCATTTTAGTTTTTATCAATGGGAACGAGAAATTATGCAAAAACATTAAAGACCGCTTGAAGCTGGAAGAATCACAAATTCTCTTTTTACAAAAAGAATTTAAAAATGAATTTGAAATACTTTACCAAATTCTTCCGTAGCAACCTCAGCTTTGGCTCAAAACTTCAAAAGTCTAAGTTTTAAACGAATGGGGAATTTCAAGTCGAAAACATTTCGCCTTCAAATAAATCCAATTCAAAAATATGTTCTTATCGAACTTTTGTATCTTTATCAAAGCAAAGAGAGAGAAAAGGATTGAAAAGAATTCTCCATTGATCTATAAAAAACGGATAACTATTGAAAAAAGCTCATAAAGAAAAATCAGGGTATTGTCATGAAAGTAAAGGCATCGATTAAAGCCGATAAATCCAAGGGAGACATTCTGGTCCGCCGAAATGGACGTCTCTACGTACTTAACAAAAAAGATCCCAATCGCAAGCAGAGACAAAAAGGTCCTGCACGTAAAAAATAAGAAAGGAAAATTATGGCCAAGAAGTCATCTGTCGAAAAGCAAAAACGCCGCGAGCGCATTGTCAAGCTCAAGTGGGACAAAAGACAAGAGCTCAAGAATAAAGTCTACAATATGAATCTCAGCGAAGAAGAGCGAGAAGAAGCACGTACGGCTCTTAACAAAATGCCTAGAGATTCCTCCCCTATTCGCCTTAGAAATCGTTGCCAACTCACAGGGCGCGCAAGAGGATATCTTCGTAAGTTCAAATTGTCTCGTCTAACTTTTCGAGAAATGGCTCTTGCCGGATTACTTCCTGGGGTTACTAAGTCCAGCTGGTAATTAGAAAATTCAAAAAAGCTTAGACTAAGCGCTAAGCTTTTTTTTGATCTTTATCCGTTTAATTCTTTTCAAGACAGGTCATTAGCGACCGAAGATCCTCAATTTTTTCCCAACCCGTCATCCCCTCACTCCACACTAAAGTAGACAACCGAATCTTCTCTGCTTTCCAAAGATCGATCAATACGGGCATCGAAACAGGCCCCACGGACTTTTTGTTTACATCTACATAAAACCAATCCTTACTCCACTCCACTGGATGCACATCTAACAACTCTTCCTCTGAAGAAGAGGTTGAATCCGACTCCTGTTCCGCCTGCTTTTTTTTCGAAAGATCGGGTAACAGAAATAAAACAAGCAGTCCAAGAAGACTGAATAACATACCAATAACAAACCACCGGAATGGATCACGCCCTTTAACTCGCGCATATTGAGCAGCAAGACTTCCAACTAAGGCTAAAAAAATAAGTGAAGAAAAAAAATGCACAAACTACCTTGTAAATAATAACTGAACCTTGTTCAGTCCATTTTGATAAGATTTATTATACAGCGATTCCTTGAAA
>NZ_JBFWIR010000069.1:0-16897 GCF_050255895.1 Parachlamydia sp. | reverse complement strand
TGGTGCGCCTAGATATTTTCTGAATGAGGTCATGATATCTTAGTCTCTGAGTTAGTAAAAAATTTACCCAAAGTTTACGAAATCAAAATTTAATCTGCTTGGGAAAAATGCTCAGCGGGAACTGCTGATAGTTAAATGACATGCTTTTAGTTGAATGATATGCTTTTTTTATTTAAAATGTTGAAATTTATTAATAAAAAGTGTATGATTTTTTATAAAAAAATAACAAGAGGAATATGTTATGACATCTATTAGATCTTATATAGGACATTTTTCAGCTCAAAAGACATTGTTTCCAGAAAAAAGTGCTGGAAAGAATAAAAACCGTATTTCTTTTGACGGATTAAAAAGTGATCCCAGGTTTTCAATTGCCTTGAAGTCTTTAAAACTTTACTCGGCTATTAATCAGCCAAAGATTCGTTTCTGGGAGGGAGCTGTTTTACTAAAAGTTGTAGTGGAAAACCCTCAAGAACAAGGTTGTTTTAAAGAAGCATATGTTAAAGTCAATGCAAGTAGTTTACGAAAAAGATTTGGAATAACTCAAAAAGAATTTAATGCAGAGAAGAAAAGATATGGAACCGATTTAACCACGTATATTTCTACAAAAATCGAAGAAAAAATTGCACTGAAAGGGACCTTTTCTGGTTTTGAAGGCGCAAAAGAAAATGCTGATGGAAACTTTAATGGGCTGGGCAGATACGTAGATAGTGAAAGGGAATATGAGGGGCACTTTAAAAACAACGAACTTAATGGTAATGGAGTGATTGTTTATAAGGATAGAAATAGTGGTGCCATTCAAGCTATCTACGAGGGGAAAGTTAAGAAAGACAAACACCATGGACGTGGAATTTTAAAGTGCACAGCTACTAAAGAAGAAACCTGTGAACACACATATGTTGGACAATTTAGAGAGACGCTTTTTAAGGGAACTATAACTTATTCTTCAGGTAAGAAGTACGTAGGAGAATGTCAGTCTGGCAAATATCATGGAAAGGGCGAATTGCGATACAATGATGGTTGTAAAGAGAAGGGTGAATTTAAAGATGGTGACCTTTATAATGGAATTTTAAGTTATAAAAAGGGCAAAAAATATAGATATGTTAACGGTTTGCAGCAGCAGCAGCCCGAAAAAAGTTTAAGTGAGAAAATTTTAAATTTCTTAAAAGGAAAAAAGATTTCTAAGTAATCACTTCTTCTGAATCGAAATTAAAGCCATGGTTGCATCAACCATGGCTTTTTCCTATTAAATTATAAGCGAAAACCTATTCCCAACCCCAATTTATAGCCTCCCACATTGACATTGTCTCGTTTTACTTTTGACGTATTAGAGAAATGAAAGGGTTGATACAAATAGTCAGCAAATAAGTCAAAAAATAAGCATTTCCAATAAAATTGAATACCTGTTTTTGCGACACCACCCCATGATTGTTTGTGGAGATGATTATCAACGAACGGTGAGTGATCCTTCATCCGTAGAAATGTGTAGCAAGCTCCTACCCCTGCATAGGCTTTCCAGCAAGATGCAAATTGATAAGAATATTTGGCTCCAAAGCTGATTGGAACAATGCTAATGCGTGAGGAATTTTTTATATCCCCTTTTGAGCGCCCTCTTTCGGTCAGCCATGATCCATTTACCCAACCGGAAAATCCGTAACAAATCGATTTCGAAATTTCAATTTGATAGTCGGCATCCCACTCGTGGTAAATTTTTCTAAATTTTTTTGACGAAGGATAAAAAGCTGCGGCTCGCACTTCTGGTTCCCAGCCGCATTTAAGATCGAATGCGGAAAGTTCTAATAGGGGTAAGCATATTGCAATTAGAAAAATAACAATTCTCATGGCCATATCCTCTATATGTAGGAATTAATAATACCATCTTATACTTCTCAAGAAGTATGGCATCCCTATTCAGGAATGCCTGAAATTTTTTAAAACTCTAAAAATTTTATTCATGGGGAATTGAAGAGCTGACAAAAACCTCCTTGATTCAGCTCTCATTCCATTCAGCCTTTAAGGGACTACTAGAGTTAATGTAGAGCTCTTCAGGCCTGTCTTTGTGAATGCATATAATTGGTAAACATCTGCGCCTTTCTTTTTCTTTCTCACGTCAGAGAAGGTAAAGGGGCCTTTTGCAGGAATACTTGCAATCGTTTTTCCATTTCTTATTAATAAATAGCCACTTGCGTTTTTATCTGGACTTGGGTTCCAGGATAATTTATGCACACGCACTTTTTGAGAAAAGAAAGATTGTTTTACAACTTTCACTTTAAAATTTGTAGGGGGGGCAAGTTGTGGAGAAGCAACAACTGGACGACGTGGAGGTTGTGGGGGTGTTGCGGGAGGTTCCGCGTTTGGCAATGGAGTTGCTGGAATTTCTTCTGGTTGTGAAGGTTGCTGTGTCGGCACTTCTTCCTCAACGACTTCTTCAGGTTGAGAGGACTCTTCTGAAGGTGTGGGTTCTGCTTCAATGTCTTCCTCTACAATTTCTTCTTCATCTTCTGCTTCCAAAGGTTCTTCTTCAGGGCGATTGAATAAATTAAAACCGGACGATGCCTGGACAATATTATGTGTTCCATTTGATCGAATCCAAACAGCAACACCATTTCCTTTGGAATCTAGCACAATTTGTGGTGCAATGGCATATTGACCAGACTCAGATAAATCTTCAGGCAAGGACCATTTTCCGTTAAAAGGCAATGCGGCTGCCTGAATGACTTTTTTGATTGGATTTTGCCAAATGGCGATCGCATTTCCGTGAAAGTCCATTGCAACTTGCGGAACGGTGGAAAATTCTGAGGAATTCGAGACCACGATAGCCTCTTCCCAAGCGTTTTGAGACATTTTCATGGATTGAATTTCATGATTCGTTGTATCTTCCCACAAGGCTATTGCTGTCGCTTTTCCTCCTTGAGCCATGTTGATACGGGGATTCTGTGCATTTATTGTTTCGGAAGAAAGGTTTTTAGGTGTGCTCCAAGCTCCACCAAAAGTAGATTGGCAGCTTTGAATCACATTTTTGTTGCCATTGTATCGGCTCCAAAGAGCAATGGCTTCTCCGGCGGCATCAAGAGCAATTTGTGGTTTATCAGCATTTTGCCCAGGCAGTGAGAGAATTGTTGGAGGTGACCATTTTCCCCCGTATGGAAGCGCTGCAGATTCGATAAGATAATGGGTTCCATCAAACCTTTTCCAAACAGCAAGCACATTTCCGCTCAAGTTTACAGTTAATTGCGGTAAAAGGGCTTCCTGACCAGGAAGAGAGATATCGACGGGCGTCGACCAGCTTCCATTGCGGGGTAATGTGGAGGCTTGAATAACCAGATGCATTCCATTCGATCTTTCCCAAATAGCCACGGCGTTTCCATTTTGATCTATAATAACTTGTGGATTAGTTGCGGTTTGTCCCGGAGGGGAAAGATTAGTCGGGACGGACCAGTTACCTCCAAAATTTTGAGTAGAAGCTTGAATAATGCCATTTGAGCCATCATTTCGGCTCCAAACAGCAACAGCGTTTCCGAGCGGGTCAACAGCGACTTGAGGAGAGGTCGCGCTTCTTCCTATGATTGACAGGTTAAAAGGCTCAGACCAAATACCACCATAAGCAAGGCTAGAGGCTTGAATGATTAAATTAGTTCCGTTAAAACGGCCCCACACAGCAACTGCGTTACCTAGGGGATCCGTAGCCACTCTTGGAATAGAAGCATTTTGGCCGGGGGCAGAAAGGTCTACAGGAGTTGTCCATCCTGCGATATCTACAGGTGATGACCATTCGGCGTAGAGACTGTTCATTGTGCAGGTTAAGGTTAAAATCAGGGAGGGAAGCGTTCGCAGAAATTTCATATTTTTCCTCGCTAGGTGTGGTTTAATCGGATGCTCGGTTTTCTAAATCCAGAAATCAATTTCTCAATACCCAAGAAATAAAATAAATTTGAAAATAAGAAAAGACAATATTGTTAGCTTACAGAAAAAATAGTTGAAAATAAGTTCTTATTTAGAACATTTTGAATATTGATAGTTTAAATTAATTAAATTGAGATAGTTGATTGTGGTTCTGTTTCATTAGTTGATTTAATTAATCTCAGGAGTACGTTGTTTGTAGGTGAATATTTTATGCTCAATTATGATCAGATTTGATTCTTAATATGAACAAATTGTAAAAAGAAATTGGAATAAGCCAAGGGATTTATTCCTCAAACTTATTCCACAAATTTAGCTTGGATGGATTAATTGACTTTTTGATTTTTACGCTCAGAGATTTCTCGCATGCGTCTTCTTTCGCCCGCACTTAAAGATTTTTCTCCATCACGAGAAATTTTTGTTAGCATAGCATCAATAAACTGATCATCATCATTAAAAACAGGATCCCCAGATTTAATATCGAAGATTTTTGCTTTACTTGACTCTTGATCGCTTTTTTTAAACCATCTTCTGAAGAATTTCATTCCGTGATCGTACCAAATGGTAAGCCGATCATCCAGTGGGTGCGTCCAAGAAAAAGGGGTGCGTAGGCCTAATACGGTAACAGCATAAAGATAACCGACCAGCATGCCTGTTCCATAAAATAACAGCGAGACACCATCGGCGTGGGAAAGTGATATAAGCAATAGAATGCCAGCAACACCTGCAAGAAGCCATTTTGTTTTGATGGGGAATACGAAAAACAGCAGGATTTCACTTTCAGAGTATAGACAAGTCCATACAACAAATAGAGCTAGAATAATGGGGACAGGTCCGGATAGGTAACCATTTGATCCCCCGATATACATCGCTAACAAACCCATCAATCCACTTAGAATTGCAGCCGATGTGGCCAGCAAAATAAAACCGCGGTTGTTAATCCGCTCCATGACGGCAGTTCCCACAACCCACAAAATGTACATGTTAAAACAAAGAGAGATTAGGTAGGACAAGCTAATTCCATAGAAAGTCCCTTCTTGGATGAATGGGTAAGTCAAGGGTTGCCATATAAAATAATTTGACATTCCATACTTAGAAAGACTCAACCATTGTGCGGGAGAAAGCACGCCAAATACATGGGCAAATAAAGGATGTAAAAGTGCGCAAATAATGCTAACACTTGCGATTGCGATAATCAATTGCTTAATGAGCGGAGGTGTCCACTCCGGTCCAAACTGGGAATATAGGGTTGTAGGTCTCATGCTTATTCTCTTTTTGCTTATTCCTGACCTCTAGTCAGACTTAGTAGTTTATCAGCTTTTGAAAAAGGTCTAGTTTCGACTCGTCTAAATTGCAAAAAAGTAGCTTCGTTGCGTATTTTCTTCAAAGCTTCTTCAGCAGATAGGAATCTAACGTCTCTATCACTGTGGTAAAGGTATTGCCCATTCTCGGTTTTTTGGATAGATACATAATGTCCACTACGACTGGATCCTCCATGGACAATCGCGGAGCAAATTTCGTAAGTACATAGATTTTTTGGCGAAATATTCCAAGGTTCACGCTCATATTGACCGATTGCTTCAGCTTCGTATTCTTCCAGTGTGATGCGACCATTGTTATCGATGTCATAGGGGCGATTGCATCTCTCCTGCTTGATTCCTCCATTTTCAATGACGACTCTTCCATTTTTTACGACAGAAACAACTCTAGGGAAGAAAAGATTTAACAATGGAGGCAAATGCACAGGGTAATTCTCTGTTTTAAATTCAGTTCCCTCTGCCAGTAGTTCTACAGGTTCGTTTTCTATGGCAAAATCAGCTCGAACGGTCGTTATATCGGGATTATGTAAAGCTTCCATAAAAGAAATGGGGAATTTTGAATGGGCATCTTCAGGCACAATCGTTATTTTAAAGATTGGCGTTGAAGTATCAAAAGAAGGAAAGTGGGCGTTATCTTGGGTCTTTTGAAGTGGATGATCCACTTGTAGGGGAGCATTTTGTTTGATTGGTTGATAAAGTGTCACACTTCGGAAAAAGTCATTTTTGCTTTCGTCTTTAAGATCAAAAACTCTCTGTAGGGTAAGGAAAAATTCGTTTGCATCCATTTGCCCTCCGGTTCCCGCCGCAGTGTCATCGCGCATAAGATTTGTCACCAATCTCTCGAATTTTTGACACGCACTTCTATCAATATACCCCTCTTGCGTTCTTAAAGTATAGATCATGTTTTTGAGGGCTTTTTGAAAATCGCGGATTTTATCTTGGTAACGATTATTCTGGTTAATTGCGTGTTTAATCAGAGCAGTATCAAAAAGTGTTGTCCAGTTATTATTGACCAAGTCTCCGATTAATTCTTGATTTTCTGGTGTGATAAGCCTTTCATTGTCTCCAGCATCATTTTCTTGGCCTAAATTTGTAATAAGATTTTTTAAGCGTCTTTGAAAATCGGCACTTGGCTTTAATTTGGACCCGACTGTAAAGAGATCTGTTTTAGAGAAAAGTAAGTTGTAATCTCTAACAAAGTTGCGCAACTGGTCCCGCTCTTCTTTGGTAGTGTGATATCGATTTTGTAACGCAGACAGAAAATCTTTTAAATCTTTTTGGAACTTTTCTACAACCTCTTCAGAGGTTGTCATATGTAAACTCGCATCGTTCACTTCCATGGCGTAAATCTGATCCCAAAAAACTGTGCTGGCCATAAATTTTAGAGAGGAATTTAACCAGCATGTATTTGCTAGATTTGTTAATCCAACTTTGATACCGGTAGGCGGTGGAAGTGGAAGGTCTTGGCCTTCAGGGATTGTCAAAACATGAATATGCTTAGATGTATTCGGCTGTTTAGATTTTGTTGGGGTCAGTTTCTGTGTTTGAGAAGCTGGCGTAAGATTAGTGGATTGTGGATTTTTTGACTGTCTTTTGCGATTTGGTTTGGGTGTGCTTGGGGGTGGTGGGGCTTGCATTGTAGGGTATGTCGCTGTCGAAGTCGGTTTATCTGACTTAACGGGTTGCTCTGTTGTTGGTTTTGAAGAAGCATCAGCATCATTTGCTGGTTTAGGGGTGGTTGGTTGTCCTGGTTTGGGAACATTCTGATGGTTACCCGGCTGGCCTGAAAGCTTGGTTGCTTTTCTTCTTTGATATAATTCTAAATTTTTAAAAGCCGAGGCCGAAAGAAAGAAAACAGGCGCAGCCAAAATTCCAAGGGTAAAGACACCGCTTGTTACAGCAAGAAAAATCACTGTGATTCTTTTTCCTACACCGATTTTTGCTTCCTCTATTTTTGTTTGATCTGTGACGGAGGTAACCTGAATAGTAAAAGGATTTTTCCAATGATCCCTCGAAAAAAATTGACCAAAAACAGTAGGCATAGATTATCACCTTAAAACTTATTAGTTAAATTGTATACTATTATAATAACATACTCGAGTTATTTTATCTTTAAAAAAGTTTAAGGGTTTTTAGGGTTTTAAAGGGGAATTTTTGCTGAATGGGGGCTCTAGAGTGCCGATCTTCCTGCTTTTTTGCTTGTTATTTATTAGCTAATTATCTATTTTTTATACATGAAAAATTTATCGAGTTGGGGCATCAACTTGGGGTTAGATTCTGTCGGAATTGCTTGAACCCAAAAATCACGATTTAATCGGCGAAGATGTCAGTAACAAGTTCAATAAAAAAGGCCCTAATTCCTCATTATCGCAAACGCGAAAAAGGGAAACCATAATTGTTTGGAGTTTTCATGAAAAAAAATACACATCCAAAATATCAGAAAATTTTGTTTGTTGATTCTGCGACAGGTCATCGATTTGTTTGTGGTTCTACTTTGCAGCCAAAAGAAAAAGAAGTATTTGAAGGTACAGAATACCCAGCTTACCGTGTTCCTGTTTCTTCTGCTTCCCACCCATTTTTTACAGGAAGTAAACAGTTTGTTGATTCCGAAGGTCGTGTGGATAAATTTAAAAAACGTTATATGTCAAAAGCTCAGAAAAATGCCGATGAGCAAAAAGCAAATGATGATGAGCAATAACCGTTTTTAAGCTTTCATGAATTAATGACCTTCATCGCTAATCAATCAACCAAAAAGATGTAATGGAAGCCAAAATCACAAAACTTCTTTCAAAGTTGCCTGATCTTGAAGAGGCCCTGGGAAATCCAGAGGTTTTTCAAGATCAAAAGCGCTATCGAGCTTTGACTCAAGAGCATGCATATTTAAGTGAGTTAAAATCTGTTTGGGAAAAAATGGTTAAATCCAACAAGCAGATCGAAGATAACCAAGAGATGCTTGCCGATGAAGCTAATGCCGAACTGAAAGAAGTTTTGGAAGAAGACACGCGCAATTTACGAAGTTTAGTGGAAAAATTACAGGTAGATTTAGAAAATCTTCTTGTGCCTCCCGATCCAAATGACCATCGCAATACCATTGTGGAGTTACGCGCTGGAACAGGCGGAGATGAGGCTGCTCTTTTTGTGGGTGATTGTGTGCGCATGTATAAGCTCTATGCGGATTCCAAAGGATGGCGCTACGAGCTTCTTTCTTGCACCCCATCCGAAATGGGTGGTTTTAAAGAATATGTCATGGTTTTGTCTGGGCAAAACGTTTATCGCTTCCTTCATTATGAAGGGGGAACTCATCGTGTTCAGCGCGTCCCAGAAACAGAAGCCCAGGGACGTGTGCATACGTCTGCCATGACAGTGGCTATTTTGCTCGAGCCAGATGAAGACACAGAGGTTGTGATTGATGAAAAAGATCTAAGGGTCGACACTTATCGATCCTCTGGTGCAGGTGGTCAGCACGTCAATACCACGGATAGTGCGGTGCGTTTAACGCACAATCCAACCGGAATTGTCGTTTATTGCCAAGAAGAGCGTAGTCAGCATAAAAACAAAGAAAAAGCTATGCGGCTTTTGAAAGCAAAGATTGTGGAAGCTGAACAGAGGAAAAAGCAGGAAGAGATTGCTTCTAATCGTTCACAGCAAGTGGGTTCAGGGGACCGCTCAGAGCGTATTCGAACCTATAATTTTCCGCAAAATCGAATTACAGATCATCGCATCAATTTAACGCGTTATAACTTAGATCGCGTGATGGAAGGGGATTTAGATGAGATCACGCTTGCGTTGGTCACGCATTTCCATCAAGAAAAATTGAAGTTATAAAAAAAGCATGAAAACCATCTTAGAAGTTCTCAATCTTTCGACAGAATATCTCCTTAAGCAGGGAATTTCTAATGCAAGGCAGCAAGCTGTTCAATTAATCAGTGATATTTTACACGTTGTCCCCATTGATCTTTATTTGCAATTTGATCGCCCTCTAGAAGACGTGGAATTACAGAAATGTCGAGAAGGGTTGCGTCGGCGAGGATTGCGAGAGCCTTTGCAGTATATTACAGGCCAAGTTGAGTTTTACGACTGCTCTTTTAAGGTCAATCCTGCTGTTTTGATTCCCCGAAATGAGACAGAGATTTTAGCAGATCTAATTGCGCAAAATTTACGTCAGCAGGATCTTTCAGGCAAAGTGCTATGGGATGTTTGTTGCGGATCCGGGTGTTTGGGGATCTCTCTAAAAAAGAAATTTCCTCAATTACGGGTGATTCTTGCAGATATTTCAGATAAAGCTTTGCAAGTTGCAAAAGAAAATAGCTTTCTCAATCGAGTTGATGTAGAATTTGTGCAAGGAGATTTTTTGCAGCCTTTTAAAGGGACTCAAACAGATTTTCTCGTGTGTAATCCTCCCTATATCCCAGAATCTGACTGGGAATCTTTGGAAGATGAAGTGAAGTATGAACCAAAAGAAGCCTTGCTAGGCGGTGCTGATGGATTGCAGTTTTATAAGCGACTGATGACAGAGCTTCCATTTTTTTTAAAACCATTAGGAAAGGTTTGGTTGGAGATTGGTTTTAACCAAGGAACAGCCGTACAGACCCTCTTTGAGCAAAATTCAAGGGGGTGTCGATGGAAGATTTGTCGCTTCGAGAAAGATTGGTCTGGGAATGACCGATTCTTTTTCCTTGAAAATGAATGATTTTTTGATTATCCTACTCCCTTTTATCACAGGGGATAAAGACGGAAGGCATTTATGCTAGGCGTATTGACAGAAAAAATGCAAGGTTTGATCTCGAAGCTCGTCGGAAAAAAGACGTTGACTGAAGAGAATATTGCGGAAGCTATGACAGAAGTGCGGTTAGCGCTATTGGATGCCGACGTCAATTATTCCGTCGTTAAGACGTTAGTTAAACGAGTGAAAGAAAAAGCTGTTGGAGACGTTTTAATTAAATCTGTTTCTCCTGGGCAACAATTCATCAAAATTGTGCACGATGAATTAGTCGCATTGATGGGAGGAGCTGAAGCTGCTGTTAACCTCACTGGAAATCCAGCAGTAATTATGCTTTGTGGATTACAAGGGTGTGGGAAGACAACACACTCCGCTAAGCTTGCTAAGTACCTGAAACGGAAAAACAATTGTAAAAACCCTTTGCTTGTCGCTTGTGACTTACAACGGCCTGCGGCTATTAACCAGCTGCAAACGCTAGGTGCGCAAATCGGAGTCCCTGTTTTTACGATTCCAGGCGAAAAAGATCCCGTGAAAGTGGCACAACAAGCTTTGGCACAAGCTAAAAAAGAAAATCACGATGTCTTGATAGTCGATACGGCTGGACGTTTACACGTTGATGAAGAACTGATGCTGCAACTTGAAAAAGTGCGCGATGCTCTTCAACCCGGTGAGATTTTATTTGTTGCGAATGCTGCAACAGGCCAAGACGCTGTAAAAGTTGCCGCAGAATTTAATGCTCGAGTTGCGGTAACTGGGACCATTTTAACGATGCTCGATGGAAGCACCCGAGGGGGAGCTGCCATTTCGATTAAAGAAGTCACTGGAAAGCCCCTCAAATTTGAAGGGATTGGAGAAAAACTCGACGATATTCAAGTTTTTAACCCAATGTCCATGGCAGATCGTATCTTGGGAATGGGCGATACGATCAATTTAGTCAAAAAAGCTCAAGAGCATATCAGTGAAGAAGACGCAAAGAATTTAGAAAAGAAAATTCGTTCCGCGACTTTTACTTACGATGACTACTTGAACCAGATCCAAATGATTAAAAAAATGGGATCTCTCAAGAGTCTATTCGGCATGTTTCCCGGTGCGAGTGGACTAAAATTAGATGATTTTGATGAAAAAGAATTCTTCAAAGTCGAAGCAATGATCCAATCTATGACTCCCGATGAGCGCTTCGAAAAAGTGGAATTATCCATTCCTCGACGCAAACGGATTGTGGCAGGAAGTGGAACTAAAATAGATGATATTAATCGCTTAGTGAAATCATTTAAGCAAGCTAAGCAATTTTTTAAAAAATTACCAAATATGAAAACTTTAGAAAAGATGATGGGAGGATCCCTATGGCGTTAAAAATTCGATTGCGACAACAAGGCCGGACAAATCGTCCATTTTATCGCGTTGTCGTAACAGACTGCTGTGCTCCACGCGATGGACGATATCTAGAAGATCTAGGCTGGTACAATCCAGGCGAAGCTGAAGCAGATAAAAATTTGCTCATTCGCGCAGATCGTGTACAGCATTGGCTAAATCTAGGAGCTCAGTTAACAGAAAAGACAGAAAGCCTCGTTGCGCAAGCAGCACCAAGCGTTCTTCGTGAGCAAACTGAAAAAAAATTAGCTCTTCGTGCTAAAGAAGCTGCAAAGCGTAAACAGCGCAAGAAAGGAGCTGCATAAGGTTGTCTAAAACAAGGATTGATATCCTCTCCCTTTTTCCAGATTATTTTAAAGGGCCTTTTGATGAGAGTATCATCATGCAGGCGCGGAAAAAGGGATTGCTTGACATCCATTTAATCAACATCCGAGATTTTGCAGATAATCGACATAGAAAAGTAGATGATCGTCCTTATGGAGGAGGACCTGGCATGGTATTAATGCCAGAACCTGTCACAAAAGCGATTCACAGTGTGAAGAAAGCCGAAACGAGAGTTATTTATCTTTCTCCACAAGGACAACCCCTAACTGCTGCAAAATGTCGAGAATTGGCAGGTTATTCCCATCTTGTTCTACTTTGTGGCCATTATGAAGGGATTGATCAGCGTGCGATAGACCGAGAAGTCGATGAGGAAATTAGCATTGGCGACTATGTGTTAACAAATGGATGTTTAGCAGCAATTGTTTTAGTTGACGCTTGTGTGCGATTTATCCCAGGTATCCTGGGGCATGAATCCGCTGCAGCTGAAGACTCTTTTGAAAAAAAACGATTAGACTGCCCGCATTATACACGACCAGAAGTTTTTGAAGGGCAGGCGGTGCCGCCTGTATTGCTCAGTGGAGATCATCAAAGAATTGCACACTGGCGTGAAATGGCAGCAATGGAAAAAACAAAGCAAGTCCGTCCAGACTTGCTCAAAAATGATTGAATGAAATTGAGGAGATAAACACTCATGAGCAAACGAGCTCTCATTAGCAAGCTGGAAGAAAGCCAGTTAAAAAAAGATGTGACCCCTTTTAGAGTGGGTGATACAGTGCGTGTACACATCCGCATTATCGAAGGGCAGAAAGAACGTACTCAGATTTTTACAGGTACAGTGATTTCCCGTAACGGAGGCGGCGTCGCAGAAACTTTCACGGTGCATCGTATTGCTTACGGTGAAGGTATGCAGCGTGTATTCCCTTTAAATAGTCCTCGAATCAGTAAGATCGAAGTGATTAAAGAAGGCGATGTTAGACGTGCAAAGCTTTATTATTTAATCGGTACTTCTGGAAAAGCATCCAAAGTTAAAGGCAAAGTTGGTCGTAGCAAACGCGTAGTAGCTCCAACAAAGGCAATCGAAGAAAATACTGAAGCGACTGCAAGTGCCCCCGCAACAGAAGCGTAGAAAGACTTCTCAGGAAGTTGATGAGCAAGAACTTAAGAGGTTGCACACCATGGCAACATATGAAGAAAAAGCCCGTCGACAGGGATACAAGCTTGTAGCTGGAGTCGATGAAGCCGGTAGAGGTCCTCTCGCAGGACCTGTAGTTGCTGCTGCTTGTATCCTTCCCCCACGTTTTCGGGTTCCCGGGGTTAATGATAGTAAAAAATTAACTCCGCAGAAGCGTGCCCAATTATTTCAAGAAATTACAACACACCCAAAAGTCATTTATGGCGTAGGAATTGTTGCCACTGAGATCATTGATACGATCAATATTCTACAAGCGACGATTCAAGCTATGCTTGATGCCGTGAATCAACTTTCGAGTCAGCCTCAAGCTTTGCTCGTTGATGGTTTACAACTCCCCCACCCCGTTATTCCCTGTCAAAAGCTTATTCATGGAGATTCCCTTTCTCTTTGTATTGCAGCAGCTTCCATAATCGCTAAAGAAACACGCGATCGCTTGATGGTTGAACTCGACCAACAATGGCCTGCCTATGGATTTGCGCAGCATAAAGGATATGGAACTCAACAACATCTAGATGCTCTCCGAGAGCATGGTCCCTGTCCTATTCACCGAAAGACATTTGAACCCATCAAATCGATGTTTGCGGAAGCATTAAATTGCAGCATATGTTAATTAAACATCAATACCTCTTCATGGAGTATAGATGTGCGATTGAATTTTTCCGAAGGATTGACCCAAAAGGAATTAGATACACCCATTGGTTATTATGTTGTGGAAGTCGAAACAGCCTTCTATGGCAATTTAACGATTGGTGAATTATTGGAGTCACTGCAAGGGAAAAAAATCACGCATGAAGTGCCTTATTTCTACACGATTGATCATACGAACAGGTTACTTGGAATCGTTGTGACTCGCGATATTCTATTTAGTCAACATGAAGCCAAGCTTAGCGATATATGTCGCAGGGGAGTTATCAGTGTTAGCCAGGATGAATCTCTCAGACACGCATTAAAGCTGATGGCTCAGCATGAGCTGATTGCCATTCCTGTGACCGATTTGGAGGGCAGGCTTTGCGGATTATTTGAATTACCAGCAAAGATGTCGGTTAATCACCATAAACATGCTCCTTACCGTGAAAAAAAGCAAATAAAAGAGCTTTTTCAGCTGGTTGGTCTATCGGTTGAGTTGGGTAAATTAACATCGAGTATTCAAGAATTTCGTTATCGTATGCCATGGTTGCTTTGTAATTTAGCTGCAGGCTTGATTTGTGCATTGATTGCCAGTCATTTTCACATGGTTTTGCATGAATTTATTGTGATTGCCATGTTTATTCCCTTGGTCTTAACTCTGGGGGAGTCTGTCTCAATGCAATCGATGGCTTTAAGTTTGCAATTTTTACATTACAAACAAATTCCCTGGAAAAGAGTTTTTAAGCGGGTTGTTGTGGAATGGGGAACGGCTATTTTATTAGGCATAACCTGTGGAATCTTGATCGGCTGTGTCTACTTTTTTTGGGATTACCGCTATCAACCGCTGATTGCAATTGCTTTGAGCATTATTTTTTCCATGCTGGCTGTTACCACATTTGGGTCTCTACTGCCTATTGTTTTGCACAGCATCTCATTAGATCCCAAAGTCGCTGCAGGTCCCGTCGTTTTGATGCTCACAGATATTGTTGTAACAGCAATCTATTTAGGGATTTCAAGTAGTTTCCTGTTATATGGGTCTGGTAAAATTTAGAATTAAAAAAATCTAGAGTGACAGTGTCATTCTACACCCTTTTTCTTAAATAGGAGTTTTTATGTGGAAATTAGTATTAGCTTTGTCGTTGTTCACTAGCTCAATGCTGAGCGCTGAGACAAAAGTTTTGGCTTTTTCAGGAAGCACGAGGACCGATTCAATCAATAAGAAACTAGTTACGGAAGCAGGAAACTTAGCTAAGCAGCTAGGGGCAACCGTAACCTTTATCGATTTAAAAGATTATCCAATGCCTTTTTACGATGGGGATATCGAAAAGGAACAAGGAATGCCTAATGATGCCAAACGTTTGCGTCAATTGTTGATTCAAAATCAGGTGATTTTCATTGCTTCACCTGAATATAATGGCTCGCTCTCAGCCGTCTTAAAAAATGCTTTAGATTGGGCTTCTCGCAGCGAAGATGGAGGATCATCTCGAGATGCTTTCAAAGGGAAAAAATTTGTTCTGATGAGTGCTTCACCTGGTCAAGGAGGGGGAACGCGAGGGCTTGCGCATTTACGTTCGATTATTGAAGGAATTGGGGGGACAGTTATCTCGCAGCAGTTCGTTGTTCCTAATGCTTTTGAGGCTTTTGACTCTCAAGGAAAGCTAAAAAACCCGCAAGCAGGATCTGAATTAAAACAAATTGTGCAACAAGCCATTCAATAAATCTCCGGAGGAATTATAATTAATTTAATTCCTCTATTTTATTCCATTAATTTAGAAATCCCTTTCTTGCTTAAATAAAATGTTCCATAGCCTGCAGCCCCAGCTGCACACAGGATGCCTGTCGAAATGGCTATGACTAGAATTCCTAATGGAATTCCTACCCCTGTCATACAAAATCCAATTCCTCCCGCCAATCCAAGCGTAGAGGCTGTCAATAAAATGCCTGTCGCGATGAGGCTGATTGCAGCCGCAACTAAGATCAGCGCTCCCCGTTTTTTGGTCGATTCTTGCAAAGAGGTATGCACATAAGTATTTGAGGGAACATGTACAGGAGATGACATTATTAATATCCTTTAAATTTGATTTTATCTATTAACCTGCGAATAATTTTAATTAAATAATTATTATACTTGATAATCAATAATAAATAATATAAAATTCACGCGGTTTTAATAGAATATTTTATTTTTGGTGATTTTAATGAATTTAAATAATATTAATAATTTTAAGCCTCATTTATTTGATCTTCCTCCAAGCTGTTTAATGAATGTGTTTGGAAATTTAACACATTCGAATAAACAGATTGCTTCTTTAGCGTGCAAACAGTTTCATTTTTATAGTGTAATCTCTGACATTTCTTTAAAATATATGAAAGAAGAAAAAAAATTTAAGTCAGAGGTTGCAACAACGATTAACAAATCTTTATTTTTTTTCAAAATAGGTCTAGAAAGTTTTAGAAATTATTCAGAACAAGACAGTTTGCAAAATGGCTTGGATTTTAATTTATCCGCATGCTTGGATGTAAAAAAACAAGATCTAGATACTGTGGCGAATTTTTTAAAGTTAGGTGCTATCGTTGATTTTGAAAATTTGTGCAAAGCTGTACAAAAAGGCGATGAGAAATTAGTTGCACTTTTGCTCTCTTCTATTCGCTTTAATGATTTAAAAGATCATGGGGGCTTAATTTTTAAATGGCAATTAGATAACGATAAGACACTAGAGATAGTGCACACAGATTCTATTTTTAACAATATAAAGTCTTATTGCGTAACCCCAGAAATTGCCGGAATGGTTTTTAGAAAATTTGAAGCCGCATTGAATGAAACTTTTGATGATGATTGTTCAGATACCGAACTAGATACAGACAGTGATTGTGTTGAAGTTTATTGTGAAGAGGATCCAAATACAACTCAGTGGGACCCTGATATAACAACACTGGATTCAAAAGATGATGAAGAGTGGGAAGATTTTTTACTTCTAGAAGATCTTTTAAATACAACAACTCAAGATCTCAATGAAACCCTGCAAGATTTCGATGTAACGAAGCTAGATGAAACTTATCGAGACTGGGATTTCGATATAACAGCCCTAGATGATGAAACACTCTTAAGAAGTTTTTTAATTCCTGAGGATCCTCTGAATACAACAATCCAAGATGATCTAAATTCAACGCTATTGGATCCAACGGATCGACATGATGAGTATAAATCAGAACACTCAACTTCTGAATCCCCTGATGAAATGGATATAGATTTAGATATTTCTTTCATTTCGAAAGAAGGTGATTCTGAATACGATACAGAAGATGATGCAGACTTTCCTGATTTTGATAATCCTTTAAATACTTCTTTTTGAATCTAGTCATTTTATATTCTTAAATGGAAGTGGGTTTACCATAGTAATTTACAATGGGAAAGGCACTTACTTTTTTTTATTAAATAAAAGTTTT
>NZ_JBFWIR010000068.1:0-17332 GCF_050255895.1 Parachlamydia sp. | reverse complement strand
TATAAATTAAATTTAAGTCGAGGTTATTTATTAGAATTTGAGAAAACCCAGGGATCTTCAGGGTAAAATTTCTGAATTTTTGCATGAGTGTAGTCATATCCAATACTTTGATCCAGGGCATATTCCTCTTCATCGAGATAGATCGCTCTATTTACGATGACTTTAGATAAACCATAGTAAAGATTAAGGAGTTCACGGCTTCTGACCGTATCATGTTTATAAAGAGCCATAATATTTCGAACAACTTGCCTTTCAGATTCATTGGCTTCTTCAACAAAAGGTAGGCTATAAAGTTGTAAAATGATGGCATGAGCCTCATTATATTTTCCATCAGCAATCAGAAAACAGACGCGTTTTAATAGATCATCAGGTTCTTTGAAGGGGGGCGCCAAATTGGCATAATCTTTAAAGATGATTTTTTTCAATTTTGATGGGAGGTGAAGGGCTTTAGATTTGTGTATTTGTTTTTCTGTTTTTTGTTTGATCTGTTCTAAAGCATCCCCCATTTCTTGATTGAGTTTTTTTGACTGAAGAATCTTGACTATTTCTAATAAGCTGACCTTAGTCGAATAGCTCGTTTGCGTTTTTGAGGAAATGAGTTTATATAGCTTGAATGCGTTGTGTGTATCGAGGTGTACTTTGAGCTTGCTGTAGCTTTCTTTTGACAGGACTGCTCTGAGCATGGCTTTTTCTGCGTCTCCCGCACAAGATCCACCTACTTGAGCTGTATTCCAAAAGCGAGAGTCGTCCACGTTTTTTGACACACCCAATCTCTGCATTTCTTCGTACATTTTTACAATGCGATCCCTCTTCGAATTTTTGCTTTTTAAGTAAAATTTAATGAAATCTTTAAGATTTTCCTTGGGAATATCTTCTATTACATAGATTTGTTGATAGATACGCTCGTCCCTTGCATTGTATTTTTTATGGTGATAATGGTCAGCTTTTAGTCCAGAATTGGCGAGATAAAATGTAAAAAGTCCATCATTTTGTTTAATGGCCATCGCCATCATCATATGCCCTTCGCCTGGCATGGAAAAGAGCACACATTCATGCTCTTTTAGGCGATCCATCCGGCTCAGATTTTTTTTATATGGGAAACTAAAGAGGTGGTGGAGTAAGGAGATATCTTTATTATATTGACTATGAGCCTCAAAGAAATTGGAGGGGGCATTGGAATGAAGCTGAAGATCAAGCATTTCGCTGTCGATGAGATTTTGTACAATTTTGACGGGTTCTGAAGGATGGGCACCCTTTGACAGATGGCCTGCGCTTAAAGCGACGTTGCCATCAGAAGAAGCTAAGAATGATTTGAAGACCCCAGTGAATCTTGCATAAAGATGAGCGAGCAATCCTTCGTTTCTATCTTGAATTTTTGCTGCTGTATATGGGGGAGCTAGAATTGCCGGGCCCTCAATCGTCAAACAGATGTCGATAGGATACTTCTTTAAAGAATATTGGACCGAGGTCTCCTCATTGGTTATTTGTCGGGCTAGGGAACTGCCTTCTTTAAAAGCCTGCTTCATTAATTCTTTAATTTTTTTTTGAGAAGGCTTATCCTTAAGGTTTAGATCAATTTTAATTGAGCGACCACCCATAACGCCTTTTTGGGAAGCGATCCATTGACCGTCAAGTTTTTGGGTGAAAGCAATTTTATCCGTAGGGATGATTTTTTGTGGGACTCTAGAAAGAGGGTGCATGCAGGGTCTCCTTGTAGAGAAAACTCATATTAGAAGAAGCAATAATAATGCCAAGAATTAACATTGAGTTTATTCACATAAATCCTTTAAATTATCTTTCTTTAAAGACCCCTAACTAGCGTATACGTATAAAGTTTAGGACAACAATTATGAACATGTTTTTGGTAGGATTTTATTCTCTTATGATCTCTCTTATTCCTCTTACAGCACTCGCACAAACCGTGCCACCTGTGCAAGCCGGCAGAACCATTTGGATTCTTTTGGGGCCGCCCGGCTCAGGCAAAGGAACTCAGGCAGTGCAACTTTCACAAAAATTGCATATTCCCCATATTTCCACAGGGGATCTTTTGCGTGAACACATCAAAAAAGAAACGTCTTTGGGGGAAAAAGCAAAGGGATATATCCAAGCGGGAAAATTAGTGCCTGATGAATTGGTAATGGAAATTTTATTTGAGCGCATTTCCCAGCCGGACAGTGCACAAGGTGTTTTATTAGATGGCTTTCCCCGCACAATTGCTCAAGCTGAAACTCTTGAAAAGCAGCTAAAAGCGAATGAGCGCATGGTGGTGTTTAACTTAGAAGTTCCAGATGAAGTGATTGTTAAAAGAGCCGAAGGCCGCTTAACTTGCACTAAAGGCGGGCATATTTTTAATCGCTATTTTTCTCCCCCTAAGCAAGAGGGCATTTGTGATATATGTGGCGGCGAGCTTGTTCGTCGGTCAGATGACGATCCCAATGTTGTTCAACAAAGATTAAAAGTCTACCATGAGCAAACTGCTCCGTTGGTGGAGTTTTATCAGAAAAGAAACGTCTTGATTCCAGTAAATGGGGAAAGATCTCCTGAGCAAGTTTTTGCTGATCTTATGAATCATGTCAATACTTTGAAATCACAGTAGGTTCTCTAGCGCTGCATAGCTAATCAATATTAGCTATGCAGATAATCCAATAGGGCTTTTTTTGAAAAAATACGATGCTTTTTGAGATCGCGCACAGTTCTTAAGCCCTTATTTTCTAAATTTTGCGAAATCTCTTTTAAAAGCTGTTCCCGATAATCCAGACATTCTTTTTCGGAATAGATTGTGGGATCGAGGTTTAATTGTTCTCGTTGCTTAACGTTAGGCAATAGTCCTAATTCCCAATAATCCACCACATACCACATAGAAAATTTTGTTAAAGCTTCCAAAACGGGGATATCTTCATCAAAATTTTCTAAAGTGATTAACGCATGTTCTGGTTTAAAGATGTTCTCGAAATGATGAACGACTTTAGCAAATAGGCCAGTTTGGGGGGCGTTGTCATCTCCCGGTTGACCTAGCTGATTTATTACTTTTTGGATTGAGGTCTTAGCAAAAGTTAGTTTTTCAATTAAATCGATACGCGAAGTATTCCAGGTTATTTCTAGAAGCGCATTTAATAAATTTAAAAAACCTTGAAATTTTTGGGAGGTTCTTTGAATGCGGTCGATAAATGTATTAAGGTCATCTGAAGCAGCCGAAACATCTAAAGAATTAATTTCCATTTCCAAATGAAAGGAATGGCTCAGCAGATCGTCAATTTCGTAAAGAAGATCTTGGGTTAAAAGTGTAATGTGGTGCTGGACAGGCTCAGTCATGCCTTCTTGTTTGAATATCTGTAATTCATGCGGAGTAGCTTTTGTTAAAAGTTCTCGAAAAACAGAGGGGCGAATTCCCACAATGATAGGAGATATTTTCCACAGCTCCTTCGTCTCCAAAATCTGTCGATGTTGAAATAAGTCTAGGAGTTGTTCTACATTTAAAGCGTGTCCTGCTTGTTCCAAACTTTGGCGACTGAATAGGCCATTGATTAGAGCTCTTGTTTTTTGTTTCCAAAATTCCTCTTTTCCTTCCCCTAGCAAAGAGAGTGCATAGATCAATTCTTGGGAGGTTAGATGAGAAGCCTGTTGAGTCAAATGACTTTCATCAGATGCGATCAGTTTTTGCACATGTTCTTCCAATGTATGGTCAACCTTCTCGAAAGTCATTAGATCCCTCCCTTATGCTTAGCCTGTTTATAATTTTTTTCAACGGATTTGAAAAGAAAATATTCAAAAAGATACTCGAATGTAACCATGTATTTGAATTTAAGAATGATATTCAAAAAGTTTAAGGTTCGAAGATTGAATTTAATCGATTGTTAGCATAGAATTTCCATCCACTTATTGCAGGATGATCAAAAATGACTGTTCGATTAGATCCTTTGACCTATTTGCCAGAAGAAATGGCTTTAGGAATTTTAACATTTTTACCAATTCCTGAAATTGCAAGATGTGCAGAGGTTTGCAAAAAATGGAGGCGGTTGGCAAGTGATAACAGCTTATGGGAAAAAATGCTTCCTAAGGCTATATTAGAGCCTGGAATGAATTTAAGGGAGCATGTTTTGAAACGGGTGGCGAAATCTCCCGATGAAATTTTAGCGAAGATGAAAGGTCTTGTCTCTGGAGTTCAACCCAATCAAGGTGCAAAATTTGTCTGTTTTTTTCCTTTTAATCAGAACTTTGAAATGGTGATCAAAGTCAATCATTCTCAAGCAGTGAAATCTGATGTGAGAGATTTTTGCATTTTTACAAAGCGCTTTTCCCCTGAGATTCCAGTGAATCGATTCTCTACAGCGAAAAGACCTGGGGAGACAAGTGAGATAAAGGCGAATTATCCGTTAGAGTTGGAGAATACGTGTGTTGGCCTTGACACAATGATGAAGTCTTTAGTTTAACGTAATTTAAATGCGAGTAGATAAAGCTTTAACCTTTCATTCAGACGCATTCCTTCCACGCTGAAGCGCGTAATTTTAAAGGCTTTAAATCCAATATTTAACCCGGTAATATGCAATCCGACACCTTTGTGAGCCACTTGAGCGGCTAGATTTTTTTTAATTTCACCTAGTTCTTCAGGGTACAAAGGGTAATTTTTTTCGATATGTTTTCCAATATGCCGATTAATCAGCACATTAATTAAATAAGATGTGCGGTCTTTTCCACTTTTACAGTTTATCCCTAAAGAAGAATTCATCATCCGCTCAAGTTCAGAAATATCCGCTGCAATTTGATAGTTTGAGCTTTGCTTATTCAATTGAAGTTCTATTTTTGTTTTGAGGTCATTTAAGGAGCTTAATTGTTCTTCGTACAGGGCATTCGAAAGTTTCCCTGCTTGATGCAATCCAGACAACCAGTTTGTATATGTTTTGTATTTTTTTTGAGTATTGCTCCATGCTTTTTCATTTACTTCTTTATACTTGGTTTTTTTCGTCGCAAACGTATCTCCCTGCACATTAAAATTATACAAGGAAGGCTGAATTTTTAATTTTAAGGGCGTATTCATTGCATCATAGACAGGATTGGGAATGTGTAGATTGCCTGCGGTATCAAATCCAGATTTTCCATCAAAAATTAGTTCTTTTCCCTCAATTTGATTAAAAATCCATTCCATATCTGTCAGGAGATTTGGTTCATTTCCGGTAAAATGCAATAAGGACATTTGGGTATAGGGGAACGTTTTGGTATCGTAAAATAAATTAGGAGTTCCATTTGTTAGAGACGTTTGAATGCCTTCAGCAAGCGTTTCAGCTTGGGCAGAAAGCATTGCTCCGAGTTGAGATCGGAGCATAGATTCTCTTCGGTCAATTTCTTTTTGAAGTTTTTCAGAGGGTTTTTGTGCATTTTTTTGAATCAGTTCTTGAATGTTGGTTTTTGGGCTTGCGTTGAAACCGAAAACACCTGAACGTCCCACTTGAAAGGGCGTCAGCGGGTGAGAAGATTGAGGGGGAAGATAAATCTTTTCAATCCAAGGGTTGGTGCTCATTTCAAGTTTTTCGTGCACACCGATATTGGATTCCGCACTAGAGCGCCACGCATCTCCTTGAGATAATTTGATGTAGTTTTGTTTTTTCTCCTGAACCTCATTTAAACGAGATTGAATTTTTTTTCTTTCCATTTGAGAAGATGCTTTTGCTAGGAGGGATTTGAGCTCCGTTTCTTGCAAATCGGCTTGACGTATCAGAAATGAACTCGTATCGATTCGTTTGGCTTCATCATAAAAAACTTGTGTCTTTTCTCCTTGCGATGAAATCAGAGGAATTTCAAATTTTGCTCGTAAAGTTTGATTATTCCGATTTAAATCGCTAGCGGCCACAGTCCTTAAAGCAACCATTTGAGCTGAAATGGCTTTTTTTAATGAACTCGATGTTGCGCCCAATTGGGCTTTGATTTGTCGAGCAGCATCTGGTCCCGCAGCTTTTAAGGCTTGTTCGCATGTATGGATAATCATTTTATCCATATCTTTTTCGAATGCTTTTTTTTGCTTCCAGTTTTTGTAAAAATTTCTTGTCGATAGATTTGCCTCACTAGCGGTATTATATTTTTCAGCTTGATTGGCTAAAAGTGATTGAAATTGCTCTTTTTTAGTTTTAAATATGTGATGGACATCATTTTGACGCTCTGGAGGCAAATGTTGTACTTGTTTAGAAAAAAGATCGTGCATCCGCTCAATCAAAGAATAACCAGCATCAATCGAAATGACTTTTTGAAACTCAAAATCTTTTAACGAATTTTCATTTTCTATTAAATGAGAAGGCTCTCCTTCTTTTTTTTGAATTGAAGGATATAGCCATTCAGAACCATTCGAATGAATATTATGTGTATCCATAAACAAACTTTTATTAAAAATGTTGGTATAGATACAGTTATTATAACATTTATTTAATTTTTAGTTTATTAAGTGAGATTTTATGTCTATTTTTCAGATTAATGATCCCCGTATACAACTATTTTATTGCGAACAAGATCACTCTTCTTATATTTCGTATATGTGGGAGAAATGGAAAAAAAATCCGGATCATTTTAGTCCAGATATGTTGGCTTTCAGAATGAATAATGTTTCATATATTCACGAATATAAAGGAGATACGTTTCTTCACCTCGCCGTGGATGGGCTACTTGGAGGTGATGTCTATAAGCGCAAAGAGCGTGTATTAAAGCTTTTGCATTTGGCCAAAAATCATTACTTTGAAGAAGGAAAAGATTTTATTTTTGCGATTAATTATGAAGGGCTCATTTTTTTAGACGTGCCAGGATGGGAAAAACATGAAATTTATGAATATTTAGGAGCTCTTTCTGAAATATTAGAGATATTTCCGCAGGAATCTTGCTTAAGGCATTTAATCTCGCGTATGTTTAATCACTATGGATTAGTTGGAACTTCGCTTTATCAAGAGGTTGAAGGATTACTGCAAAATGAGGGGCGATATCATTGTTTAACACATACTCAGCTCTACAATATGGCAATTGAAAAAATGAACGCTTCTTTCGAAAAGCCAAGTTGTAAATCTATCCAAAGCGCTGTAATAGAAGATCTTCGGGATTCAGGAATATTTGAGAAGATGCCACCTTCAAAGCAACAATTAATATTGAGCTTAATAAGAAAGATGATGAAGGAATTCTGTGAAAAACGTTTTCTGCCACTCGAAAATTCCAGTGGCAGAAATCTTTCTTAAAGGTAATGACAATCAGAAATGTACGAAAGTCTATCAAATGCGTGGGGAGACTTAAAGACTCGAATTTCGTTAGGTACCACCCATCTTTTACTTGAAGAACATCGGATGAGATGTTTTTTTAAGTGAACAACGAGACTGCAATCTGCAGGCAAAATGACCGTTTGGTTTTTACATTCTGCACGCATTTTTCTGACGACTTCTAATCGAATGTCTCCTTCTTTACCTTCAAACTCTGTCAATAGGAAAAGGTGAGGTTGTGCTTCTTCTAACAATGTGGAGCTACCAAAATAGCCAAGGCTATCTTCATTAAAGACTTGTTTTCCATAATCAGGAGAGGACGTATTTCCGAAACCAGCTAGAATCACATCGCAATTTTTCAAGAAGTTTGAGAAAGAAGAAGACCATGCACCACCTGATACATATCCACATTTGATTTCTGAATAGGGAGTTTCTGAGAGTCTTAAATCAAGACGAATCCCTAATGCATGAGAAGTGTCTTGTTTTCCTTTTGATACAGGAAAGTAGTGTAACACAATATCATGATGGAGCTCCACTTTTTCTATATCCGAAGAATCCACAAACAGCTCAAGGCTATGAAGTGTGTTTCGCTCTTGTTTAAAGTGAGGTTTTAGAATAAGAGAAAGCTCTTGGTAAGCTTTTTGATTTAAATAATAATGAATGACTTTTGGTTCTGCATCTAAGCGATTGACTTGATAAGCTAAGTCATAGATTTCTTTGATACCAGCATAGCAAAGAGGCTGATCCTGCGTGACTATCACATAATCAATATCACGAATGTGTAAGCCTTGCTCATGGAAATCATTTAAAAAATGTTTGCCGGGATTAACAACGATTCCTTTATCATTCCAACGCAAGTAAAAGCCGGTTTTTTGGTGGGGCTCTGTTGTCAAAAAAGGAAGAGTAGAAGGTATGTTTCCACTTAAAAGAAATAGGCTGCAATTCTCAACGGGCGGGCGTCTATGGAATGACTCGATATAGTCGCTCAATGATTTTGCTTGCATATCGTTAAAGGTTTGAATGTGATGTCTCAAAGATTGCTCCTCTTCTGAATCCACTTCTATTTTTTTTGTCATGAATTCTTCTGTTGTAGCTACTGAAGGGGCTGTGGTGACTTCTCCAACAGGAATGGCAAAAGAGTTAAAAGGTTTTTCTTCTTCTTCCAAAAATAAATCTTCTGAGTTACTCGAGTGGCTTTCAAAAATGTGATTGAGTTCATGCACGGTTTTCTCTCCCATCGGGATTGTTGGCTCATTTATATTCGATAAAAGAGATGAAGGGGAATCTCCATTTTCTAAAGCTTGTAATTTCAGATGAATTTCTTGGGCACTTTCTCGATGGGAATCGGAAGTTAATAATTCCTTAAGAAGCGTCAGTAAGGGATAATCATTAGGGAAGAATTTAAGGGCTTTTCGACTGAAGCTAATGGCTTTTTCTTGATTCCCTATAGACTTCGATACAAAGGCTGAAGCACGGTAGCAAAAGAATTGAAAGAGAGGAATTGCTCTGGCTTGCAAATAATGTTTCAAGGCCTGATCAAATTCTTGCTTAAAGAATGCGGATTCTCCTTTAAAGAATTCCTGATAGGAGTGGTCTTCAGCCCATTCTAGCTGTTGATCTTCGATAAATTTTAATAGTTCTTCAAGAACACCTTCTTCTTTATTTAAGCGGATTGCATATTGTTGAACCTGGTCTAGGTAACCATCGAATTTTTTTGTGTCGATTAAAACTGTCATCGTTTTCACCTCTCTATGCATATGCTATGACAAGTAGTTTGTATGAGCGCAGTATACCTTGACTTTAATATTTTTTGCCTACTTTTTTATTTTTCTTGGTATTTTCAGGAAGAATGCCTATTTAAATAAATGTTGATTTAAATTTTTTTATTAATTTAAAAAGGTTGTGTCATTAGTCTAAGTGGGGATTCTTAGGGGCTCTCCAACTTTTAAAGCATCGGATTTTAATCGATTGTGTTTTTTTAATGTCTCAACATCAATCTTAAAGCGTCCCGCAATTTTCCAAAGAGTATCACCTTCTTGCACAATGTATAAACGATTTTGCGGGATCGGTTTCGTTCTTTTGGCTACTTCCTTATGGGGTGGGGGAGAAGGATATTTTACTGAGACAGGGGGTGCCACTGGAATCTCTTTAGTGCTCACTGTTTTCTCGGGAATAGGATTTACAGGGGGCTCTTTGGTCTTTATTTCATCCTCATTTTGAATAATACTTTTTTGAGGGATAAAACGAGATAATGCAGCGTGATGCTGATACTTTTCAGGGATGGGTTCTCCAGCTTGCTCATAGAGATGGCGAGCCGCAAGCTCCCACACAGCATCACTTCTAGGACTGGTCAGAAGCGCGAGTGCGAATTGCTTTGCTAGGGGAGTTTTTTCTTTTAACAAATGTAAAATTTCTAATACATGGCTATCGTTCAGTTTTTTCAGAGCAAATAGGCCATCTGTTTTTAAAATCAATTGGGCCGCTGCAGAGGAGTGTTGCTGGATATAATCGAGCAAAAATCGTTGTCTACGAGCGGCAGAAAGATCCTGAGAGACTTTTTGTTGCTGCAAAAAAGTTGAGAGCAAAGACCAGTTGCCTTCAATCAAAATTTGCAATAACTCTTTCTTTTGAATCACGACCTCTGCTCTATTGAAAAGCATTTCAACGGCAAGGAATTCCTGTGTTAAGTAAAACGCATCAGCTAAAGAAGGATCATGCTTACCTTTAGCTTTTTGTAATAAAAGAAACAGCCCTTCTGAGGTCATCGGCCATTGTTCCGTGAGCGCATAGCGCATGATGGCTTGGTAATGCACATCGGTTAGACCTGGATACACATCAATTTTTCCGGTTTTCTTTCCAGGTGCATTATCAAAAACAATTGTTCTTTGTTGCATGGGTTGAGGAAGCCCTAACAGAGCTTTAGTGAGATCAAAATGATGAAAAGTGACAAGGCTGGCAACAGCTAGATCTCTTTGTGTGTATCCATTTTCGACAAGTTGATTATTTCCAAGTTTTGTTAAAAGTTGCTGTAGAGACATTTTTTGGAAATGTCGAATCAATTCCCCATTGCTTTTGTCCATCGCTAAGGGAGGCTGCTCAGATCGCAAATCGGCGGGTTTTAATTCACAATAGGGGGTGGGAGGACGCTCTTTGACAAACCAATAGACAAATAAGGCCGTTAGACCAATATTGAGGGCAAAACTGACAATGAGTGCCTGGCTTAATCTTCGAATTTGATTTAAGTATTTTTTAGTCGTGGACATGGGTAAAGAGAGAGCCAAATGTAAGTGTCGTTATGCAGAGTTTAATCTTTGTTCTAGGGCATGGAGTTCATCGTGAATACCTTTTGGAAGTCTATCCCCGAATAATTTAAAGTAATCCGCAAGTTCTGTTACTTCTTTTTTCCATTCGTCTTTGTTGACATGCAACAATGCTTTGATTGTTTCGTCTGAAATATTCAATCCTGTCAAGTCTAAACCATCGGGAGTTGGAGTCACTCCTATAGGAGTGTCAACACCCTTTCCTTTTCCGGATGTTCTTTCAAATATCCATTTAAGAACGCGGCTATTTTCTCCAAAGCCTGGCCACAACCATTCGCCATTCGCGTTTTGGCGAAACCAATTGACATAGTATATTTTAGGAAGTTTTTTTGCTTTTTTGGAATGACCCATATTGAGCCAATGACCAAAATAATCGCCCATATGATATCCACAAAACGGAAGCATGGCAAAAGGATCGTGGCGTAGTTTTCCCACTTCACCTGCCGCGGCGGCAGTTGTTTGAGAGGAAACACTTGCTCCAAGAAATGTGCCATGCCTCCAATCAAATGATTCGTAAACAAGAGGCACAACTGATGAACGTCGTCCACCGAAAAGAATCGCAGAAATTGGGACGCCTTTTGGGTCTTCCCAAGTGGGATCAATGATAGGACATTGAGAGGCTGGTACAGTAAAACGGGCATTTGGATGGGCTGCTTTTTCCTTTGAATTGGGCGTCCATTCATGATTTAACCAGTTGATTAGATGGGCAGGAGGATTTTTTGTCATCCCTTCCCACCAAACATCTCCATCATCTGTGCGAGCGACGTTGGTAAAAATAGCGTTTCGACTAATGGTTTTCATGGCATTGGGATTTGATTGCATCGAAGTTCCGGGAGCGACTCCAAAAAAACCTGCTTCTGGGTTGATGGCATAAAGCTGTCCATCTTCACCAAATTTCATCCAAGCTATATCATCGCCAACAGTTTCGACTTTCCAACCTGGAAGGGTGGGAGTTAACATCGCTAGATTTGTTTTTCCACATGCACTAGGGAAAGCCGCGGCGATATATTTTTTTTCTCCTTGAGGATTTGTGAGGCTCATAATGAGCATATGTTCGGCTAACCAGCCTTCATCCCGAGCCATCACAGAGGCGATGCGTAAAGCAAAGCATTTTTTTCCTAATAAGGCATTGCCTCCATAGCCACTCCCATAAGACCAAATCGAACGCTTTTCAGGAAATTGGACGATATATTTCTCCGTGGGATGACAGGGCCATGGGATGTCTTTTTTTCCATCTGTTAAAGGATAGCCGACCGAATGCATACAGGGAACAAAATGATCATTTCTTAAAACATCTAATACTTTTTTACCCATGCGTGTCATGATGCGCATGTTGCAAACGACATACTGAGAATCCGTAATCTGAACACCAATGTGTGCAATGTTTGAGCCCAAAGGCCCCATACTGAAAGGGATCACGTACATCGTTCTTCCAATCATGCATCCTTTAAACAAATTTTGTAGGATTCCGTGCATTTCTTTGGGATCTTTCCAATGATTTGTGGGGCCTGCGTCCTCTTTCTTTTCAGAGCAAATGAATGTTCGTTCTTCGACACGTGCCACGTCCGCAGGATCTGAGCTACATACGTAGCTTCCTGGTCGGCGCTCTGGATTCAATCGTTGCCATTTGCCTTCTACGATCATTTCTTGGCAAAGTATTTCGTATTCTTCTTCAGAACCATCACAAAGATGGACGTGATCAGGTTGGCAAAGTTGGACAGCTTCTTGAATCCACTGAATGAGGGTTTGGTTGGTTGTCCATTGCTCAAGAGTATCGGTTTTAAGAGTCATTTCATTCCTTTACAGTTGCCTATACGAAGATTGGTTTGTCCAATTAAGCGTTTGCCATGGCTTTACGTTTTTTAAATTTATCCAAGTACTCTAGAGCTTTGCCTGTTCCTAAGCAAACAGAGAGCAAGGGATTGGGGGCTGTAATAACGGGAAGACCTGTTTCTTTGATTAACAGTTTATCTAATCCTTTCATTAGAGCTCCGCCACCTGTAATGACCATCCCTCTTTCGACAAGGTCGGCGGCAAGTTCTGGAGGGCATTTTTCTAACGTGAGCTTTACATGTTCGATGATCTGCTGATTCGGCTCAGCTAAGCATTCTCGAATTTCAACAGAGTTAATCCGTTTTGTGACAGGCAGACCTGCAACCTGATCGCGCCCACGGACTTCCATCTCTAACTCATTTTCCCCTAAAGGATAGGCAGAACCGATGGTCATTTTAATTTCTTCAGCCGTACGAGGCCCAATCATTAAATTGTAAGTGCGGCGCATGTAATTAATGATACATTCATCGAATTCATCTCCAGCAATACGTAGAGAGCGAGATTCTACAATTCCCCCAAGAGAGATGATTGCGATTTCGGTAGTTCCGCCCCCAATATCAATAATCATGCTGGCTGCTGGTTGATGAACGGGCAGGTCAACACCGATTGCTGCTGCCATAGGCTCTTCAATAAGAATTACTTCTTGAGCTCCGGCATGCAACGCGGCATCTTCTACAGCTCGTTTCTCAACACCTGTAATTCCAGAAGGAACGGCGATGAGAATTTTGGGTCTAAATAAACTTCTCGAAGGGGTCACGCGCTTAATTAATGCTTTTAACATGCCTTCTGCAATTTCAAAATCTGCGATTACCCCATCTTTCATTGGGCGCACTGCGTGAATACGTCGGGGTGTGCGGCCTAGCATATCCTTCGCTTTATGGCCGACAGCCAAAACTTCGTTTGTGGAAGAGTCAACTGCCACAACAGAAGGCTCGGCAAGCACAATACCCTTGCCTCTAACGAAAACAAGGGTATTGGCAGTTCCTAGATCGATCCCGATGTCATTTGAAAATGCCCCTCTAAATTTATTGAGCTGCCCGAAAGCAGAGCGGTACATTGTGTCGAATGACTCTTTCAATCCAGATTGATTTTTTTTACTCATAATTTATTCCAAAGAGTGAATCTGATTAAGTTAAACTTGCAAAAGTTCCAACACTTCTTCCCAAGTCAATTTGGCAATTGCTTCTTCATCGCAGCTGACAACTTTTTTGACATGGCCTTCTTTTTGTTGTTGAAGTTGCAAGATTTTCTCTTCGATGGTTCCCAAGGTAATCAGCTTATAAGATAACACGGATTTCTTTTGTCCTAAGCGGTGCACGCGGTCTGTGGCCTGATTTTCAACTGCGGGGTTCCACCACATATCATAGTGGATAACTGTATCCGCACCGATCAGGTTAAGACCCGTACCGCCAGCTTTCAGGGAAACAAGGAAGATGGGGATATTTTCATCTTCGTTGAATTTTTTTACAATATTCAAACGATTTTTGCTCGATCCATCTAAGTATTCAAATGGAATACCTTGTGAGGATAAATCGTCGCGGATAATATTAAGCATGCGCGTGTATTGGCTAAAAATAACGGTCTTATGCTTTCCTTCGATGAGTGTAGGAATAAGTTCCATCAACATATCGTATTTGGAAGAGTCGCCTCCTTCGGGTTTCTCCTTAGCAAAAATCGCAGGATGGCAGCAAATTTGTTTCAAACGTGTCAGAGTTGCCAATACGTGGATTTGGACTTTATCAAATCCTTCTTTGCTGACAAGCTGAGAGAGTTCCTCGCGTGCGGATTGTGCATAAGAACGGTAAAGTTGTTGCTGCGTTTCCGAAAGGTGGCAATGATACACAATTTGGGATAAAGGTGGAAGCTCAGATAAAACGTCTTGCTTCATACGACGCAAGATAAAAGGAGAAACTTTGCGACGTAAGATTTCTAGATTTTTCCCCTGATTAGTATGTGGATTGCGAATATAGCGTTCCACGAATCTATCGAAAGTACTTAATAATCCAGGCATTAAGAAGTCAAATAAGCTCCAAAGTTCTTCCAATGAATTTTCAATCGGTGTTCCTGTTAAGACTAAACGATGGGCGGCTTGCAACATTTTGACCGATTTCGCGTTGCGCGTTCCCCTGTTTTTGATGTGCTGGGCTTCATCGAGAATGCAATATCTAAATTTAAGGCTTTGATAGTGCTCAATATCTTTTTGTAGCAGGGTATAAGATGTAATGATGATATCAAAGTTTTTCATGTTTTTAATCAGCTTTTTGCGTTGAGCTGGCGAGCCATCAACAGGCAAAGTTTTTAGCTGAGGATTAAATTTAGAAAATTCTTCTTGCCAGTTGTAAACCAAGGAAGTCGGGCAAACGACGATGGAGATTGAATCGGGATAATCAATTTTGTTTTGAGTCACCGCGATAATTGCCTGCAGTGTTTTTCCGAGACCCATATCATCAGCCAAAATTCCGTTCAAGTGCATGTGGCGTAGTCGCTCAAGCCAGTTGACTCCCTCTACTTGGTATTCGCGCAATTTGGCATTGATGACTTCTGGAACCTGTTGGGCGTTAAATGACTGTTTTCCAAGCATTTGTTGCTGAACTTCACGTAATCTATCTGTCATTGAAAACGCAATTGGAAGCCCCTCAAAACTGCTTGCATCCAAGCTTGCTAAACTCCATAAAGGTCTTTCTTCTTCGTGATTCGTGAGAAGATTGATGCCTAGCTCGTCGAATATTTCAACGACTGGAGCCAATTTATCGAGATCTAGCACGAGAATTTTAAGCGTTTTGAAATTGCTCTCGTCGTCGGCATGCGTTTTTCTTTTGGATGTTTTCCCACGAGAAAGTTCGATGAATGTTTTCTTAGAAGATAGACATTCCCAAAGTAAGTCAATCGTCACGCCATTTAGGTAGCCATCGACTTTAAGATCAACTTTATAGGTATCCATTCTCTCTGTTTCAGAAAGGTGTAATTTAAACTTGGTGTTGTCGTAGATAAACTGGTCAAGTAAGTTAGATGGGCAATTAAATTTAACTCGACTCTGGTTACGTGGAATGACTTCGGTCATAAATTCGACAATTTTTTTATCAGATTTGCATACATGGCAGTGTTGTGAGGCATCATAGACAAAGTCTTGGAAGAGATCATTTAGGATTTTTTGCTCTTCTGTTAAATTGCGAGCCAAAATTCCTTCCGGCTTAACGAAAGACATTATCTCCTGAATGGTGAGTTGATTCGAAGAGGAAGGGACCTTTGTTTGCCCATAAACAAACTCGACTGTTGCCTCTAAAACGCCGTTGAGATAGTGAATATCACATTCGGCAACAAGCTTTCCTGTAAAAGGAAGTGTCACAAACTTTTCAATGATCTCACCGTTGCTGACATGAGTAAATCGCATGAGTTCGGGCAGGGAGTTTTCTACAAATGTGCCGAATAAAGGTTCTGGGATGGTGATATCTCTGACAACTGAAATATTGCGCAAATGTTTGCGCTTGATTAGGGCAGGGAATCGATAGTAAGTATGATTTAAAATCATGCCTGGTTTGCAGCATTCGAAAAGGCGAGCTTCTTGTAGCGTAACGATTCCTTGGTCGATTAGAAGGGTTGGTTTAAAGAGAATTTTGGGGTCTGGTGCAGTAAAATATTCGAGTTCAAATTGAAGGTTTGCGGGGCCAGGGGAGAGTCGAAGCGGCTCTTCTAAGCTTCCACTATAGAGACATGGCATGGTTTTCTGCTTGGAATCATCTGCTAAGACGGAGCCTGTTGTGCTTAAGCGTTGCATAACGGATTCATAAATCTGTGCCAAAATTGTTCCAAAAGTTTCACTGTCGAGGGTCGCAAGGCGCTGTGCGCGATCGGCAACAACATCGGGAAAGCGGGCGAAATCCATGATGCTTTTAAGGAGAAAGGCGCTTTCTTCATCAAAAGATTGTAGGGTAAAATAATAGCGTTTATTTCCAATATAAAGGGGTTCGCTATACCGCACAGCATTTAAAAAATCGCGAATGACAGGAATGATTAAAGGTTTTGATCGGAAAGGGAGGCGCAAGGCGAGTTGGATTTCGGCTGCATGGAAAGCATCTGCAGCATTTCCAGCTGTTGTAAAGACAACGGCCAATTCCGCTTTATCTAAAGTTAGTTCTTCTTCAGGTAGAAAGAAAGGGGATTGTCCTAAAACTTGCGAAGCGCCGATATACTCTTCTAAAAGCTCTTTTTGTTGTTTCTTTCCTTTTCTAACGCCCTCTTTTTGTGCGGCTTCTTTGAATGTTTTGCGAAGGGTATCTTTTTCTTTCTCATTAAAAGTGTGTGCTTTTTCTAAGTCTGTTTCTTTAGAATATTCGACAACCATTCCATCGAATTGTTCTTCGAGGTAAAAAAGTACGGCGGCCAGATGCTGGCAATCATACTTATAGGGGCAATCACAATCGGAATCCAATGTGGTTGAGTCGTGTCGGCTAATCTCAATTTCGCATTGATATTTATTATCGAAGGCGCCTAAGACACCACAACTAATTCGAACGTTTTGGGGGCTGAGACTGACAATTTTTGCAGAAACAACCATGCCCTTGGCGTTCAAATCCTTTCCTTCGTTTAAAATATTGGGCGAATAGTCTTTTTTTAATTTGCGAAAATTTAGCATTGTCACTCTCTGAAAATTTAGGTTAAAAGAGCCTTTAAGCGCTCATACAATGGGAAATTTAGTGAAACTTTGCGGTTTTTCACTATCTTTTAGCTTTTTTCCCATGTGAACGCAATCAAAAAAAGCGAAGAGGGTAAAAAAAATATCGATTCTTTTTCTGAGATTTTTTTTTGAATGGGCAATTTTATATTTAGTGTAAATCTTCAATTTGTGCGAGTTAATTTCAAGTAGAATGATTGATTACAAAATTAGTTTAAGAATGTAAGTTGTTTACGATTAATTTATTTTAGTTTTTATGCTTGTTGGAGGGGGGGGGATATGTT
>NZ_JBFWIR010000067.1:0-17400 GCF_050255895.1 Parachlamydia sp. | reverse complement strand
AATGTTATATAATATTCTTCAAAAAATAGGAAAAGGATAATTGATGAATGCTCTAGCTATTTCATTTGCCGCAGCTGCATTTGCGGCATTATCAAATTTATTTTTCCGAAAAAACACTTTGCATTCCCCTTATGCAAGTTCTAGTGGATTTTTAGTTTTATTTTATTTCATTTCTTTTGTTACCTCGATTGTTATCAATCCTTCAGTTTTACTTAGCGATATAAATTTTATTGTTGTCTTTATTGGTGGCTGCGTAGGAATGTTAAATATCGCATTAATGCATGTAACATCACGCGCATTAAAACATGGGCCTGCCGGTTTAACGTTTGCATTCCAAAATACTAGCGCTGTTTTTCCAGGGCTTTTACTTTTTTTGATGTTTGATCCCGTCTATGGATTTTCTTGTACTCCTCTGCAGCTTATCGGAATGTTTTTTGTGATCTGTGGTCTTTTCCTCGGAGCAAAAAAAGAATCCTCAGATTCCTCTAAAACTTCTCCTAAATGGTTTGTTTATGCAATTGGCTGCTTTGCTATCCAAATGTGTGCTCTAACTTTAATTCAAGGACGCTGTGTGCTATTCGATTGTGATAAGATCGGAGGATTTCTTTCAGCTTTTGCTGTTAATGAAAATGATGACAAATGGTTTATGCCTGCACAATTTGGAGTGGCCTTTTTATTGCAATCTGTGTTTTTTTTAACGGAAAAAAGAAGATTGAGTAAACCAGAATTAACATATGGCTTTTTAAGCGGAATCGCTAATTTTTCTTCTACATGCCTTCTTCTTTTGGCAACAAAATTTGCACTTCCGTTTGAAAAAAGCATGCTTTTTCCATGTTTTTCTGTGGGCACGCTTCTTTTATGCAATACCTGGGCAAAAAAACTCTATAAAGAGGACTTTAATTTGGCTTCGAATGCCATGTGCAGCTTGGGCGTTTTTATAGGTGTTCTCGCTTAATCGGGATATCGCCTCCTTTTCAACATTACCCCCTCAGAATTTTCATTTTTTCTATCTGTTTCCTATAAAATAAATCCAACAATTATTTTTTAATATTTTATAAAAAAATACATTGCCAAATGTGATGGTGTGTTAAAATACAAATAGTGACATCAATAAAAATAATTAATTATTTTCATTAGGTGACATAAATGCAAATAAACGAACCAAGTGGTGAAGACCACAAATGGATTTCGGCCTTCCCCTCTCAAAGAATTCTCTCCAATCAGATTGATCAATCAGATAAACAAGGAAGTCTCAAAATCCCCAAGCACTCCAAGGTAGCTCAAGTTAAAGTTGTTCTAGCCGATTCAGCATCCATTCGTCCTTTTTTAAAAACGATAGGATTCATGCTAGCTCACAAAGTGACCGTAGGCGAGACATCAAAAGCTTTTAAAGCCAAGGCAGTTCATTCGGTTTATGATATGGCGGAAATTTGGGCGAAACATTACTTTGGAAAAGATTTGATCGGGCATTCTCGTAATATCGGAGACCGCAAAGTTTTAGCAAAAAAAGAAGATTTTAAAGCGGCTAATGTGCTGCTTGATCAGTGCAAATCCCTCGTTCAGAATGAATCCATAAGAAATATTAAAATCGATCCCACTAAAAACCCTGAAGCATCCATTTCTGATGGAATTTGTGCTGGAATTCGCCTAGACATTGCAGAAAGGCTTTTAATTAAAAGGGAAAATTTAGCAGACATCATAGAAAGTAATCAAAAAGGAGCTACAGCGGAAGCTGCGGCAAATCAAGCGATTTACCAATTAGTCAGCGATGAAAACAAATTTTCTGCGGCAATTACCAACTTGTTCGATGATTTAAGGAATGCTTCTAAAAGTGGTATTGGAGATCCTCTTTTTCAGGTCGATTTTCAAGCGGTTGAATTTGCTTTACTCCAAGCAGATCAGGACTTGCGCTATTCAAATGAACCTTTTGAATATGTAGCAATCCATTCGCAAGATTTGCAAGAAGAAAATCCACAGACAAATCAGGAGTTTGCAAAATTAATCAGAGCTATTGTTGATGAAGCCATTCAACAGGCGCGCCGCAACGAAGATGAAGGAAAGTCCCAAACGGAGTGGGTGGACCGTCGAAATGGGCCCGATTCTCCTTGGACGATCCAAAAACCTTTGGAATTTCAGCAGGCTGTTTTAAATAAAATTAATGCGGACTATCAACAAAAACTGGAGGGAGCCCATCCTTTAGAAATAGCTGATTTAAACAAAAAAAGAGAAAAAGATATTGCTGAACTTAAGTGGGTTACTTCATTTTTGGAGTATAAGCAGGGCCTTTTAATTGAGTTAAAACAACAAAATACGACATCATCTTCTCCCATTCAAAAACTCACAAAATGGTGGAAATCTCTTCAAAATAAAGCCATTGAAATATTTGGCACCGCAAAACCACAAGCAATCCCTCAGTATTTTACGATATCAGACCCTTTCATAAGAAGAACCATGGAAATGGTCAATGCCGATCGTTCCGATGATGCCAAATACCATTTAGTGGCTCAAGCAAGGGGGCTAAAATTAAAATCTTTAAGAGACGTTTTGGGTCATCGCACGATGCATGCAACCGATGATTCGTATCTTCGGAATATCTCGAAATTAAAGGCTGGGACTTATTCAGTCAATTTTTTTACGGGTGATGGAGCCCATGCTCTTACTTATATAAAAATTAATGAACAAGAAGGATATCTTTTAGATCCTAATGGCTATCAAATTCGATGTAAAGACCCTGAACATACGATTCAGCAATTTCATAAGCTCTTAGCCCTTTATGAAGAGCCCGATACTCCTGGGATTTTTCAGATAAAAGGGCAACCAAATCATCAACTCGATTTTCAAGAATTTATCAATGCTTAAATATGTTAAAAATAGTGTTCTATGTTTTTTTAAGAAAATGGTAAAATTTAAAAAAAATATTTTGCTAAGGCTGACATTAATTTTTCGACCGTTGTATGATGCTGTAATCGCCCTTCCTTCGCCTTTTATTTGACATTCAAATTTAGCAGCAATTTCAATCCTTGGTAGAAATTTCGCCAAAATTCCTATATGAGGTTTAAATGAAGCACTTTTTAAGATAGGTTTTTTTATATTTTCATATTGATGAAAATACTTATCATAATTAGTACCTCATTTTGGGGTATATTCAGATAAGCTCTATTTTGTGAAATAAACAAAAAAGATATTGGAAGCTCCGTGAAAAATAAAAATTAAAATTGATTTTATTTAAAAAATTCGGGCTTTTATTCTACTTGCTTCTTTCGAGCTCAGATTCAATATTCAATTCCAGTTCTACCGTGAGAAATTCAAAATCCCTTGTTCTAGTCGTTTTTTTGAATTCATCCCATTTTTTTTGTGCAAACATCTGAATCTTTTGTATCTCTTCTGTTGGATTAGAATAGAGATTATTTTGTCTATGTGCAATTTCAGCTGTATCGCATGGAGATTGTATTGCCAAAACATACCGTACAAGATAGTTAGCAAGACTTTTATTATTTACATACACATTTTTTTTTCCTGCTTCGCAACCCCTATACTCCAGCTTTGTTGCAAAGCCTAGCAAAGATAGAAGTTTTGCAATCATACCGCGATAAATCTTAAATGAAGAGCCTTTCAAAAGAGCTCGGTGTAGATCTTTGTTCTCATGCAAAAAGTGGGATTTATTCCCAACGATATTACGGTAGGCTCTGTCGTTTAAAATTGTGATATAAGGTTCTATCATGTGATCTCCTTTTTTTTAAAAAATTCAACTATTTTTAAATATTTATCAAGATTTTTTTAGCAGGTATCGATTTGTTTAAAGAATCAAATAAAAAATGTTCTGAAACTTAAATTTATTACAAAAAAATATGTTAATGAAATAATCAGCTTATTAAGTAAGTATTTAAAACCTATACTTATCTCTCGGGAACATATTACTGATAAGCTAATTATTTAAATTTATGCTTTCCGAGTGCATTTTTTTCTTGATAATCATCTGAATTTAATAAAAAATACCAGGCTATCGAAATGTCCATATGGAGTCACATGATGCATAAAATTTTTGCCACTTTTCTTTTTCTATTTTCCTATTGCTCAGCTTTTGCTTCAGAAAATCCCACGAGTGTTACAGATACATCTTCTTATCGCGATTTTTGTTATTTAGCAGCTACAGATGACGAGGTTTTTCAGTCGTTTAAGCGAGAGCCTGTTTATCGGGGTGTACTGGAACACGTCTCCTACGAATTGGGAATTGAATATTTAAAAATTATTCAGGAACGCTATCCTGATCTCCTCCTTAATTGGGATAAGTTTTCAACAAATGATCTAATTGGATCCCCTATTGTTTGCTATTACCCTGAATTAGGAAATGTTTCTCCCAGTACGCTACGTTATGTGAAAATTTTGGGTGAAATTCGGTCTCTTTTTGGGGATTTATCGAATAAAAAAATTATTGAAATAGGTGGAGGATATGGGGGCCAGTGCAAAATTATCTCGGATCAGTTTGCCTTTAATGAATATGTGATTGTTGATCTTCCAGAACCTCTGCAGTTGACTAAAAAATATTTGTCAAATTTAGGAGTTAACCATGTCAGACTTGTTCCTCCTACAGAAATACAAGAAGAAGAATGTGATTTATTTATTAGTAACTATGCCTTTTCAGAATGCCAGAGAAGTATGCAAGCTGAATATTTAGAAAAATATATTTTAAAATCATCCGCCGGTTATATGATTCACAATAATTATCGGGAAATTATGGAACCGAAATCCTTTTCAATTATGGAGATATATACCCAACTAAAGATGAAGGGTTATAAAGTCAGATTTTATCCAGAAGAACCTTGCACTGCAAATCGCAATATTCTCATTACTTGGACTAAATAACAGGGGTAGCTATGCTGAAAATGCTTTTTCCAAAAAAGCTTGTTAAAATATGTTTTTATATTTTTTTGTTTGCATTTTTGATTGCTGGGATAAAAAAAACATCTAAAATGATTCCCCAGTACATCCCTCTGCCTCTCGTAGCAGGGCTTGAGAAAAGGATGGAACCATCCGACCTTTCGAAGGCAGGACTAATTAAGCTAAGTGATCAAGAACTTGGCTATTTAAATCAATGGATTGTGGATCATCCTCTTCCCCTGTTTTGCGGAAAAAAAGTAGTGACTACACCCTCTGAACTAGAATGGGTGTACACGTCTCGAAGTTTAAAAAACACGCCCTCTCAAAGTTATTTCTTGAGCGTGGGCGCGATCATTCAAAACGAGGCAAGCTATTTAAAAGAGTGGATCGAATACCATAAACTATTGGGTGTTCAGCACTTTTGGATTTATAATCATTTAAGCACAGACCATTATCTAGATGTTCTTGAACCCTACATCCGTTCTGGAGAAGTTGAATTAATTGAGTGGACAGTAAAAAAATATCCTGCGTGCCAATTAACAGCCTATGAGGATTGCATTAAGCAAGCTCAAGATCAAACAGAGTGGTTGGCACTAATTGATGTGGATGAATTTTTAGTTCCTCATCAGCACACCTCCATGCAGGAATTTTTAGGAGAGTTTGATCAATTTAGCCAAATCTTAATCAATTGGCAACTTTTTGGAACTTCTAACATTCAATCTCTTCCAAAAAATGCTTTATTGACAGAGCATTTAACCTATAAATTTCCTACAGACTTTGTGGATCAAAAGTGGAATGGAAATCAATATGTTAAGGCTATTGTAAAACCTTCTCATGTTGCATTTCCCGTAACAAGTTCCCACTATTACAATTTAAAACCTAATTACTTAACAGTAAATGGTTTAAAGCAGATTGTTTCCCCCAATACGACAGTTCCTGAAATCCATGTCGAAAACATTCAACTAAATCATTATTGGTTTAGGACGTTGGATTTCTTCTACGACGTAAAAGTTGGAAGACGTCAAGGTGTGGGAGAAAAATATCCCCCGGAAATGGTGGAATGGCTTTTAAAAATGGGTCAATCAGAACAAGACTTTAGCATTCAACGTTTTATTCCTAAACTTAAAGAGGCTTTATGAATATCCTTAAACAACTGTTTTTACTTGGGAGTATTTTTTGCTCATTTTGCCTTCAAGCGGCAACCCCTTACATAGTCCCCGTTATGACAGGGCAGCTTGGCAATCAATTATTTCAAATCGCTGCAGCAACAAGCTTAGCCCTTGATCATAACGCAAAAGTTACAGTCCCAGATCTGAAAAATTTAAAAACCTGGGGAATCCCGACAAATCGTCAATTAGTCTTATGGAGGATTGACACAACAGAGCCCAAAGTTGCCCTAACGTCTTTTACAGAGGCTAGCTTTGCTTATGCTCCGATTCCCTATAAGCCGAATATGAAGCTCAACGGTTATTTTCAATCCGAAAAGTACTTTGAAAAGCACAAAGATGAAATTATCAAATTGTTTGCCCCGATGGAAACAATCGAAAATGATTTAAAAAACCGCTATACAGATGTAGTGGATCATCCTTGCTCGATCTCGATTCATATTCGAACTTATATGGATAGCGATCCAAAACATCTCTATTATTATTTAAATGGAAGGGCCTATGTTGAAGAAGCACTGTCTTTCTTTCCCGAAGATGCTTATTGCGTCGTTTTCTCGGATAATATTGAGTGGTGTAAAAAAGAATTAGCTGGAATTCGCCCAAATTTACGTTTCATAGAAGGCGAATCCCACATTAATGATTTTTATTTAATGTCATTTTGCAAACACAATATTATTTCAAATTCTAGTTTTTCTTGGTGGTCAGCTTACTTAAATCAAAATCCTTATAAGGTTGTCATCGCACCTAAAAAGTGGTTTACACCTCGAGTCGGCCATGATACACGCGATTTGATTCCAAATAGCTGGATCACAATTGACTATTAGACCTGCTGCTTGCGGAAGAGATGGCTATTTCTTCCGCATTTCTTCTTAATTTATCTATTTCTCATTTTCCATTATTTACCTTTATCTTTGTTTAGGTTTTTTGTTAAACTCTATGCAAAAATAACAATCATTTTTAATTTTAAGGAAAAAAATGGATAATCCAACAACCTGCATGGCGATTGTTTTTATTATTGGATATTTATTTATTATTTTTGAACATCCCATTGGATTGAATAAAGCGACCACAGCCCTTATGATGGGTGTGATTTGTTGGATTTTTCAATTTGCAAATGCTGCTTTTACTCCAGAAGAAAATATGCAGTATTTAGGTTTACATCTTTCCGATATTAGCCAAGTGATTGTTTTCTTACTTGGTGCGCTCATCATCGTCGAAATTTTAAATGCACATCAAGGATTTGACATTCTTTTACGGTTTTTTCGAACCCTTTCCAAACGCAAAATATTATGGGGAATTGGTCTCGTTACATTTTTTCTTTCCTCGATTTTAGACAATTTGACAGCAACAATTGTCATGGTGTCCATCCTACAAAAGCTAATTCGGGATCCAAAAGACCGTCTTTTAATTGGTGGTGGAATTGTAATTGCGGCCAATACTGGAGGCGTATGGACTCCTATTGGAGATGTAACAACGACAATGCTTTGGATTGGTGGTCAAATTTCGACAGTGCAAACAATTCAAACTCTTTTTGTTCCTAGTTTTATTTCATTTATCATGTCTTTCCTTTGTTTAACTTTCTTTGTAAAAGGAAATATTGAACAGCCTCCTTCTATTGAAAATAAGCAGATGACGTCCCTCTCTCTTGCTGTTTTAATTTTAGGACTTGGGAGTTTAGTTCTCGTTCCCATTTTTAAAGTTGTCACAGGCTTACCACCTTTTATGGGAATGATTTTTGGACTGAGTCTATTATGGACTTTTACTGATTTCATTTATCGCAAAGAACAGAATCATCCTTTAAAAGCTGTCGAGATTGCTTCAAAAATCGACTTATCTGGTCCTTTATTTTTTTTAGGTATACTACTAACTGTAAATGCCCTAGAAACATCTCATCTTCTGACTTCATTAGCTCATTGGCTAGACAGCTATTTTCATTCGACAGCAATTATTGCTACTTTAATCGGGATCGCCTCTTCATTAGTTGATAATATCCCCTTAGTTGCAGCCACTATGGGAATGTACGACATGGCTCAGTATCCTATGGATTCTTCATTTTGGCAACTCATTGCCTATTGTGCTGGAACAGGAGGAAGTTTGCTCATTATTGGCTCAGCAGCTGGTGTTATCTTAATGGCAATGGAACGGGTAAGTTTTTCCTCTTATTTAAAATATATAACGATACCTGCGTTTATCGGATATATATCTGGCATTTTTACTTACTTTTTAATTTCTTAAATGTACTATTAATTTTAAATTTGTTAAATTAAAATTATAAAATCAATTAACAAGTAAGAGGTGATTTATGGGTACAGCACTTATTGTCATTCTTGCCATTATAGCATTTTTAGCTCTATGGGGTATCGGAATCTACAACCGCCTAGTAGGCTTGCGTAACCAAGTAAAAAATGCTTGGAGTCAAATAGATGTTCAATTGCAACGTCGATATGACCTCATTCCAAACCTAGTTGAAAGTGTCAAAGGCTATATGGGTTACGAAAAAGGAACTCTAGAGTCAGTGATTCAAGCGCGTAACACAGCAGCGGCGGCTAGAGAAGCTGTTGAAAAAAGTGGCGGTCCTACCGGGGGTGGTTCAATTAAGCAACTTCTCGGGGCCGAAACAGCTTTAAAAGGAGCTCTGGGAAATTTCTTTGCCTTAGCTGAAAACTATCCACAACTTCGCGCTAGCGAAAATATGCAACAACTTCAAGAAGAACTAAGCTCTACAGAAAATAAAGTTGCCTTCGCTAGACAGTCTTATAACGATCAAGCCATGCTTTACAACACAACACAGCAAGAATTTCCTGCAGTGCTTTTTGCTGCAATTTTTGGACACCACCCTGCTGAACTTTATGAAGTTCAAGATGCTGAAGCGAAAAAAGCAGTTAAAGTCTCTTTCTAATAAGGGGATTTAAAGATGAATTTCTGGGAAGCACAACGTCGCGCTAAATCTAGAACATCGCTTTATGTTGCAATATTTGTGGCTTTAACACTCATTGTTGCAGCATTAAGTGAATGGGCTTTTCGTACGTTTTCTCCCGAAACATACGACTCTTCTGTTCCGATATTGGGACTGCTTTTTATACTTGTTACCTTCAGTGTAGCAGGCTATCAATATCTCATGTTTAAAAGCTTTGGTGGAGGCTATGTGGCCGAATCCATGGGAGCCTGGCGCATTGATCCTAAAACAAACAATCCTAAAGAAAGACAACTCTTAAATATTGTTGAAGAGATGGCTTTAGCAGCCTCTCTGCCAATTCCTGCCGTCTATGTTTTACATGCCAAACCCATTAATGCATTTGCTGCAGGACTAACCTCCGACAACTCTGCTATTACGATTACAGATGGTGCGCTTCAAACGCTGCACCGTGATGAAATTCAGGGCGTCATCGCCCATGAATTTGGTCATATCTATAATGGCGATATGAAAATTAGCTTACGCCTTGCAGCCATGGTCATGGGATTTTTCTTTGTCTTATATATAGGCATGCGCTTGCTATATCTTTCTGGAAGTATAAATCCGAGAGAAAGAAATGGGGATGGAAGAGGTGGTAATCCCATCGCGATAGCCGCCATCATTTTTCTTTTTGCTGGAATTTTTACATGGATATTTGGTTCCATTTTAAAGGCCGCTGTTAGCCGTGAAAGGGAATATCTAGCTGATGCTTGCGCTGTCCAGTTCACTCGAAATCCAGACGGAATTTCAAATGCCTTAAAAAAAATCATGAGTGAACAGTATACGGCCATGCCAGAACGAGGAATGGCCTATTCCCATCTTTATTTAGACAATCACGCCGGATTAAGCTCCCTTTTTGCAACCCATCCCCCTCTTGAAAAAAGAATTGAAGCAATCGAAGGACGTACTTACATGCCAGAAGAATGGAAGGAAGATTTAGATACCGCAAACAAAAAAGCACATTTGGCTTCAAAGAGCTAATTGGTGGCAGGCATACAAACTTGCGACCCTCTAGAATTTCTTTTCATTCATTTTTAAAAATCGCAATAAATGCTTTTTTTTGTTTTTTCAGCGCCCTTCACCTAAGAAGGACCAAAGCATATTACTTAAACTCATTATCTTTAGCAAGATAAGGTGATTCTCGGCCATTTTGGATCATTGCATAAAGATCAAATATTTAGAGTACTTATTGTTAGCTTGAAAAATTCAAGTAGAGACCAAATAAGAATTAGCTGCGATTTGAGTTTCATTTTGAATTGATTAAATACATACCTGGTAAGATTTAGGAGGGATATTTTCTAGAAGTCTATCAAATTGTAGAAGCGTTGTAATCCTTGCATGTATTTGAATTTATAAAAGATTATGTCGCAAGATATAAAGCGCTTCTAATTAGAAATATTACTACAAATAAATTAATTAAATTTGGATGGTAATCAGGAGATGAGAGAACATAAAATCGGAAGAAGTAAAAGAATGAATTCTTTTACTTCTTCCGATTGTTTTTATTGTCTTTGAATTTTCACATGTTCAAAATACTTATAGCGATCGACAAAAGCTGTCGCAATATTTGCAACGGCTTTAGATACTTGGGCCTGAGCATCAAACAAAGGAATAATGACAATACTTTGCTTTTCCCAAGTAATTGCTTGTAGCTGGGTATCTTTATCTAGAAAAACTCGAGTAATTTGAACATTTTCAAACAAGCGCCCTTCACAAAAAACAGCAAGAGCTCCTTCATGGGGATAAAGCATCACCAGAATATGGAAAAAGGGAAGCGGATTTGAGGTTTCTCCAGGACGCATAATGGGAGCTAAATTCCCTTTCTCAAAAATTTCGGCAACAATCTTTTTAAGAGACTCTTCAGAAACCGCAGCGGTAAAGTTTGCTGGTTTTATAACTTCAATTGAAATCCCAATTTTATCAGTTAAATTGTATAAGTGGTCGCTTCCGGCCCATACTCCATCTTTCAAAGCAATAACACCAGGTGAAGTGTAGAGAATATCACTTGTCCCCATGGGTTTAGCTGGAGGTTTTTCTTGAACTCTTTTAAAAGGAGTTTGCTTTGGTGGAGTTGTTGCGGGTTTACCTGGTGTACCACCCGGTGTCGGAGGGTTTGGGAAAGAGCTGGTGTTTCCAAAAGAACTACCCGAAGAAGAAGACCCTGGTGCTGACGAGCTTGTCGCACCATAGGCAAAACTTCCAACCAAAGTTGTAAGTAGAAAGGTGGCGTAAACAAAAGATTTTTGATTTATCATGAATCGTCCGTATGTTTCACTTATTGTCTAAGGTTTTTTTTTCGTTCAATAACTGAAAAGAGTGAACGAAATAATCAAATTCTGTTGGCGCATTGCTCAATTTTTTTGATACGCAGGTTAAAACATAAAGTATTTTATCTACAATAAATGCTTTAGCTTGGATCTCAGCTTCGCCATTTTGAATCGTAAAATCTAAAGACTGTCGATCTTGAAAAAAACCATTTTCCATAGTCTTTAAGACGTTTTTTGTACTTGCATTTACCATGTTATTCATGACTGAGGTGAGTAACGAAGCTTGTTCATCGGGAGTATCCACTTCATTAAAAGTGATTAGGCTAATCATGTAAACGTCGCCGATTTCATTTTCGGCGACGTACATGTCATATTCACGAACTTCTTTCGTTTTTGGGTCGACTAATTTCTCAGTGGCATGTTGAGGTTGTTTAGGAAACTTGACTTCAAACTTCCCTGAAGGTGATCTAAAATTCAACCAAGGCGTTTTTGGCCCAGCAGCGCTAACTTCTTTTGTAACAGGAAGAATTTTGTAAGAATCTTTAGCATAATCCACAAAAAGATACGTCATTGCGACAGCAGCTAGAATTACCAGTAAAAAGATCATTCTTGACATTTGTATTTCCTTAAGTTGACCAATCGGATAACATTTACACTTAGTTAAATTTTTATATAGATACACTCACGTATTTATACAATAAAAATCTCGGGCATTCCTTTAAAAGTTAGCTTGTATGAGAAAAACTTAAATGTGTATGTCTTGAATATTCATATTCTAAAGTCAAAGGGATTTGATCTGTTTCATCTCTAGCCCCAAAAAACTGAATAGGCCCTGGATCGCAATATAAATCTTCTAAAATCCACTTATCCCTTTCTTGAGAAAAAATTGCAAACGGTTTGCCCTGCAAGTTAACAAGGGATTTTTGAATCACAGGTTTTAACTCCCCGTTTCTTTCTTCCATCCCCATCATTTTAATCAAGGGCGTTGCTCCAATTCCCCATTGCTCAACGGGTAAGCTTAAATCGGTTACACAACTCATATAACCCGTTAGTTTGGCATTCACAAGTAAAGCTGCGACATGTCCTAATGCATAACAATATTGGCTATCAAAATTGGAAGGCAAACATGATCGACCTTCATAGCCATAAAAAAGCGGTTGTGCACTGAAGTTTCCGACATATGTGCCAGTTTTTTTGCGTTGAGCTAAGGCTTGACTCACAAGGGCAATTAATAATCTTTCAGTTTCAATTTTCGCCACTTGCACATTGCCGTGGGGATCGCGTCCCATCAGTAATTGAAGTTGAATATCTTGTGTTAATAGAGAAAAACACTCTTGAGAAGGAATGCTCAATTTTTTGATGATGTATTCAATTTTATCGCTTGCTTTTGGTCTAGCTTCGATTTCTTTTAAATGAGGCAAAGAGCTAGCTAAAAGAGTATTTAGTTCTTGAATCAGTGTCTTAACTTCTGGAATAAATTCAATCAATCCCTCAGGAATTAAAATCACTCCGTAATTTTTCTTTTTTTCTGCTCGCAGACAAATCATATCGGTAATTTGTCGAACAATATCCTTCAATGTTTTTTGCTGCGCAGCGATCTCTTCACCTATAAATGTCAAATTAGGATGCGTTTGAAGAGCACACTCCAAGGTAATGTGAGAAGCAGATCTTCCCATCAACTTAATGAAAAAGTAATACTTTTTAGCGGATAAGCAATCTGTGAGAATACTTCCAATTGTCTGTGAAAAGGTTTTACAAGCAGTATCAAATCCAAAAGAGACTTCAATTGATTCATTTTTTAGGTCTCCATCGATTGTTTTAGGAATGCCTACAACACATGTTTTACATCCTTTAGCTAAAAAATATTCAGCTAAAAAGGCTGCATTTGTGTTGGAATCATCCCCTCCAATGATAAGCAGTCCATCGAGATGTAATCCTTGCACGGCTTTCAGAGCTGCTTGGAATTGATCAGGCGATTCGATTTTGGTACGTCCGGATCCTATGAGATCAAATCCACCCAAATTTCTGAAGTTTTTCAAAATTTCGGCTGTAATTTCCATGGATTGATTATTGATAATTCCTGCTGGACCATTTAAAAAGCCAAAAACCTTGCTTTCAGGATTTAGCAGTTTTAATGCATCAAATAGACCGCTAATGACATTGTGTCCTCCAGAAGCTTGACCGCCAGAAAATACAACCCCGACGTTAAGGGGTCGATGAGTTTTATTCTCCCCTTCTACAAATCGCAGTAGTTGTTGATCAATTGTCTTGGAAAAAAGTTGAACGACGGGAAGAGGAAGTTCATTTTCATGGTTTTCGGCTTCAAAAAGAGGAACAAGACGCGTTAAAGAACGCAAAATTTCTGGCAATCTAGGCAAATAAGCTAAACGTCGTTTTTGTAATGAGCTATGAATCCGCATTAAAAACACCTCGGCAAAGTTAAAGGGTTCGTTTAAACCATGTCAGCGTCTCTTCGATTGCCAAACGCTGCTCTTCAGTATGTGAAAAATCATGATCACTATTTGGAAGTTCAATAAATTTTGATTCAGCTTGGATATTTTCCCGATTTTTACGATAGCCTTGCGCATGGGAATCCGCAATAATCACATCGTTTTTCCCTTGAATATGCATTAAAGGAACCTGATTAAGATTTAAAAGCTCTTTATCCAAACACATTTGAAACAATTGTTCATAAAAAGTAAAGCTAGCCTTTTTCCCATTGACACGCATAAGTTCTTCTTTTTGGTGAGGATCCTTTACTTTTTGTAAAATTTTCCATTTCTCTTTCCAATCTTCAGCAGTAAACAAGGGGGCCCATAAACAAATTGTTTTGAAAGCGTTAGTATGGCTGGCTAATAGGACTGCAAGGGCTCCTCCTAATGATCTTCCAAGCACACCTAATCGATTCTGATCAATACATGTATCTTGCTGTAAAAAATCCAGGGAAGCCTTTGCGTCGCTCAACAAATTTTCAAAAGTGACTTCATTAAAATTCCCCTCACTATCTCCGCAGCCTCGAAAATCGATACGAAGAGTAGCGATACCTTCCTTTGCTAAAAGCTGTGCTAAAATGAGGTAGAGATGATTGCGGCCAAGTTTATCGCCGCCAAATCCATGGCAAATAAGAATCGCTGGATACGGTGGAGAGATTAAAGGGCGGTGCAAGATGCCAAATAACTTATTTTCATCATTTGTTAGGACAACAGCTTCGCGTGTTTCTGTCTTTTTCATAGAATCCCATGACTTACATTGATTGAATCAGTTTTAGCACGCTAGAAGGTTTACAGCAAGAATACTTGTCTCTATGTCATTTTTTAGTTGCCAAAATTCAAATTTGTCAAAAAGATCATATATGCCTACATGCATGTAAATTTTAGCCATTCTCATAAGGATTTAAATGGACGATAGCCCCCTCATTAATCAAACAAGCTATATCTTTGCTGGAATCATGTTGATTTTTAGTTTTTATTTATTTTACAACGACACGCAGCTCTTTTGGAAAAGTCTGTTCGCAGCTTTACTGGCAGCTTTCTTATTTTGGTTCAGCTATGTCCTTGTACGATGGTTATTTCTTGCTTTAAAAAGATAAAGGAAATGAAATATGAAAAAATTTGGTACTTTTGCAAAAGTCATTTTATGCCTACTTTGCTTATCCGGTCCACAATTATTTGCGGAAGATGCAGGGGTTGGATTACAACTAAAAAAGACGTTTGAGCAGCTTAGTTCACATTCTAAGTTATCCCCTGAAGAAAAAACATTTTTTTTAGCAAAAAAGGCTGCCGAACTCGATTGCCCTTTTGAACGAATTCCGACCCACCAATCATCCACCGTCTTTCAATATTTTTACAATGACAATTGGAATCTCTTAGACACTTGGCACGATACTTATTATCTCCAGTTGGATAATGAGTCTATGGCATCGTTCGACGAAATTGCAGATGACCCCTTCATCATGCTTCGAACCAAAGTTGGAGGGCCCTTTGCGTTTTTTAATCTTGCGGATTCATGGAATAATCTCGCCCATTTCAAAATCATTGAACATCATGATTGGCCTTGTCTTCCAGATGGATGGGAGAAAGTTAATTTAGCTTCATTGGAAGGACTAGAAAACAGCTCATCTCCTTCTTCTGTGGAAATTATTGATTTCGACAAACTTTTTTTGCTTTCAACAAATGATTGCGACGCGATTTGGTGGCAAATAACGTCTGATAAAAATTTCGACACCTTAATACCCAACCTAAATCAGGTTCAACTATCCAATGAAACCATTCAGCTCGATCCAATTTGTCAGACCTTCTTAAATTCTAATCAAGAATATTTCATTCGGGTAAAAGGTCTTCAAAATGGTTCTTGGTGTGAATGGAGCATCCCATTTACCTTTCAAGTCATCAAACCTCAACAGGTCCGAAATATTGAGTTTTCTAAAATTGATGAAGATCGCTATGAGTTAAGTTGGGAAGCTGATCAGAATCCTTCAACTAGTTACTGGATTTTTGGATCTAATGCCTTGGATTTTCTTCCTCCGATTTATGGTCAGACAGAGCAAGATATCGATTATACATTCTTTGTGTCAGATCAATGCTCAACAGAAATCAATCCGAAGTATGCCTTTTACCGTATTATTGCTGAACGAGACGGTACTTATGCAGTTCCTTCAGAAATTGTCCGTGTTTACGATTTTGGAATGTACCATCCCAGAACACTTTTGCAAGTTGATAACCATAATGGAGTTCTTGATCGAAAGAATTTACATTCAAGCTTTGACGCCCTCTCAGACATAGCTTTCGAAAAGTCTAAACAAGGTGCAAAATATCAGAAGCCACCGCATATTTCAGATCAGGTTTGGCAAACAGTCTCTCCCTATTTGCTTCCTGAAAATCACCCCTTAAGAGGTTCTCTAGATCGTATTTTTTCTAAATCAAGAGCCTTAGCTGATACAAGATCTTTAAAAAAAGCCGGTTTTTATTGGACCAAAAAAGGAAGTTATAGTCCGATTTATCCAACTAGGCATAAAAAAATTAAAGGGTACTTCATCAAAATTATGACAGATGCACAGGAAAATGAAGATTGGAAAAATTGGGTGCATCGTATTCAAGGAGCACAAGACACGCAAAAAGCCATTAATGAGTTTGGTTGTCAATCACTTTTAAAAGTTCCCAAAAAGTATATCTATCCCCTCCCTACATATCCATCACCAGGTCCTGGATGCAAGAAAAGAAAAAATTTTGTTCTACTTTCAGAAGATATGAAGCTTGTTGAAAGAGATAAAAACAAGCAATTATTTCGAAAAAAAATGACAAAAGCGCATCTGAATGCAATCTATAAAGTTGTGACAAAAGTGGGCTTAAAAGACTCTCTTTATTACAACAACATTCCTTGGGCCAAGGACGGTCGTTTAGCTTTTGTCGACACCGAACATCACCATGTTTGGCCCGTATTTTATAAACGATTTTTCAAATTATTATCACCCGAAATGCTTGCCCATTGGAAAGCTTTGCTCCAACATAATGGACCTAATTTTTAATAGATTTTAAATTTTATGATTGCAAAAATATTCAAATCGGATGTTTGCTTAGAAATAATTGAAAGTTGATAGCCCTTTTGCAAACTAATACAAGGAGGATTGCAATGCAAGCTACATCATTTTCGACTACAACGCATCCAATTTATCAAGATGTTTCAGTCGAGGTATCTACCGCGACTGAAACATCCACCCATAGTGATCATCCAAAAGCTTTGAAAAAAATAGCTAAGTATGTTTCTAAGCACTCTCAAGGTATTGTGAATGCCGAAGAAACGATGAATAAAATTTCAGAAATTCTTCTGAAAAATGGCTGTATAAGCTCTCAAACGCATGAAATTCAGGAAGATCACAAACGACATCGCACAACATTGAATATTGAAAAATTCAGCAAAAAATTACAGGAACACATCAATGAATTAAATGTGTTCGACATCAACCGTCAGGGTGATATTTATGAGAGGCTCAATCATCGAAATGCCTATATCTATACTTCACTAAATACGCTTATTAAGCACTATGCCCGCAATTTGCTCACTAAGAGTGTTCTTGCCAAGCTTGAATTTGCAACTTGGCATACGAGATCTATTGGGATTCAATTATATAATCTTAAAT
>NZ_JBFWIR010000066.1:0-17532 GCF_050255895.1 Parachlamydia sp. | reverse complement strand
GAAAAATGAATCATGATCGAACTTGATTGAATAGATTGATCTAACATTATACGGCTCCTTTGAAAAGGAACCAAGATCAATTATCATCTCTTCATTTATCAAGTAAAATCTTCATGCGTTAGCCCTGATAGAGACAAAAGCGAGCTTCAAATGTGTAGGTTTAAATTTCGAAAAACATGTTCTATTTAATAGCGAAATTAATGAATTATTGGAATCTACAAATGATCTCGAGTAAATTAGCTTGGAAAGGAGATAATTTTTATTTCTCCTTTCAAAAGTGAAATGAATTCGCCATAGCTACTTCCAATAAGGTGAATTACAGATGTTATGTTCAAGAAGTCTTTTGTCATTCTTGAATATAAAATCGATTTGTCAAGGCATTAGGGTGCTCGAGCCTCATTGTCCTCACATCTTTATCACGTTCTTAAGTAATTCGGTGCATTTTGTCAAAAAAACTGCTACTTAGCTGCCTCTTAAATTATAAGTAGAAACCGTGTTTGCATAAATCCCATGAACAAGATCGAGAATTTGATCAAATTCAATAGGGGCTTTTGGTAATTGAACATCATGAGCCAATATTTTGGTTACGAGGTTTTTTAGATGTCTTATTCGAAAAGACCATTTTTCTTTCAGTTCTTTTGTTTGTTCAATGTATTTTTCTGCCTCTTCGCCAGTCTTGCCCTCATCAGGATAGCTCTTTAGTAGATCATTTAGAAAATCAAAATAAAAAGGTTTTTCGTTATAGCTTTCTTGTCTATCAGTCACGTTTATTTGATCAATAAGGTTAAAGAAGGCTTTACAATTATCAAAGGTTACCTCATTTCTTAAGTCCAGATATTCGTAGATCATTTTAGAGAACAATTCATGGACCATTTCATACAGAAAATGAGCTCTTATCCGAATGGGATTCTCTTTTGGATATTTATAATAGCCCAGAATGAGCGCTTTTTTTAAACGAAATAGCTTAAGTTTAATATCAATACCAGTGTGGGCGTAGATAGCTTTATAAATGTCTCCCTTTCTTTTTGCAGTATTATTTTCAGTGATTAAAGTTTTTCCAAATTCCGTTTCCTCTTTTTTTTGAGCTTTTGAAAGGACTTTTAAGAGTTGATTTAACGTGATATGATTTTTGAAAATACTTTTGATTTTATCTTCTAGGACATAATCATAGTGAACTTCCTCGTTCAATTGCTCAATCTGAAGCATAGCGGAGCTTCTTCTGGCATCTTCTAGGATTATTTTGATATCTCTTCTATCAGGGAAAGAAGAAAAATTTCCTTTAAGTCCTCCTAGAATCAATAAACCTATGAGCGCACTTGTGCAATGTTCTTCGGTGGTTTCTTGCCAATCTAGTTGTTTCAAGATGGCAAATTTTTCGATGATTTCATCCGTTGCTAATCCATGGAGAGTGATTTTATGCTCGGCTATACGGCCTATATCTCTTAAGTCGTCAAAATGGTTACGGCACTTTGATCTTTGTTGGTCCACAACAGGCCGAAAACTCATGTACTGCCGGGCTACTTTTAATGCGACATGCGAAGTTGAATTATCTTTCCAAATATAGATGTCAACAGATCTCATCGCCAAATGATAGTAGGGGATTTCTTCTTGCTCAGGATTGATTGTCGTTGCAGAAAGCGTGTTGAGCAGGACTTTTTTTAAACTTTTCGGCAGTTTATTTTTTTCACAATAACGAATACATTTTTCCAAATCTTTTTCTTTTTTAAGTACCTGCTGAAGTTGAGAGAGCGCCTTTTTCGTTTCTTTTACTTTAGTATGATCCTTTTTAAAGCAGTCGAAAGCAAATTCAAGTATACATTTCAAGCTTGTTTGGTGATCTCTAGGCGCATACTTGATCATTATTTTTTTTAGTTTGCTTGATAGTGAAAAGGCTTGTTTTGTTGACTCTAAATAAAGAATGGCTGAATGACAGATTTCAATAAGTTTTTGTTCGTTAGTCTTATTTGGAGTGGAATATTTTTTTAGGTATTTTAGAATGTAGAGAGTTGCAGGAGTGTTTTGATGGATACCCATTTCATAATAGGCTAAATTTGTATGTAATCTTTCAGGAAGCATTCAAGATCCCCTTTTGCAAATCTTTCTCGATTTACTTTTATTTTGATTCGTTTTGGTAAGTCAAAAAATAGACAAAGACTTTTGCTCTTTGTAAACGCTAACTTTTAACATCACGGCATTAAAATTTGAAAGAAGATTTTATAAGATGTTGATGTAAAAGATCTTTGGCTATTTTTGCAGTTGAACACGTTCAAATATTATGTGAATGCTTTTTTTCATGCTGATCAAAGTCTCTTTTAGATGCTGAAAATTCAATTTTCGATGAGTTTTACGAGTGGATTTCTTACATATTAGCAGAGTTTGGGTTGTTGAGAATGCATTTGAAATTTTGCAAAACAATCAAACCTTTTTCCTGTATTTTGAAAAATGGCCCCAATTTTGAGTTGCAGCCATTAAAATGTGCTGCAATTCTAGGGCTGTTGTGTAACATGTAGCTTTTGAATGACAACGACTGGGCCTAGAGAATCCGTTGAGGTTTGTTGTTGATACTCTTTAAGCCTTCAGAATGGTTAAAAAATAATGCCCTGAGGGGAAAAGCATGGATTTTAAACCTATATGGATTTAATTGTGCAAGAGGATAACGGAGCAATATCAAGGTTTTAATGTGATATTTTTTCTTCTCGCAGAGGCATTTATCCTATTATGTAAAAGATGGGTTTAAAGATTATCGTATAATAAAAGGAGTTTTTATATGAAGAAAGATGTATTAGGCAAAAGAGAACTAGATTCTGTAAAATTAAATTGGGATTTTGCTGTTCCTGGTTTAATGACAACTCGTTGTTGTGGTACGGGAACTTGCGACAATAGACCAATTACTAATCCGATTCTCCCAGCAAATATTAATACAATTCATTTTTTTTAGTGATGTAAGGAAAGCTGAAGACATCAAAATGTGTTATGGATACCTTCGCTTCTAATATGAAAGTTCAAGATGCGTTTAGGGCACAGTATTTTTTTGCCTATTTAGAGAGAATAATACAACAAACGCAACAAACTCTTTCCGATTTTACTTGTATTGCTGTTCCGTTGCAAACCTTGTTGACTGATTTTTCCGCAAACTTATTGATTGAACTTGATCAATTGTTACTTCCTACTATTGTTTTTGAATTTCATGAGGCTAAGCAATCTAGAAAGTTATTCGGAGAAAGCTCTGAAGCAAGATATGCAAGTTTTTTTGTCAATGATCAAGAATATACTCGGCAGGCCAAGGACATTATTTTAAAATACCCTTTTTTATTTGAATTATTAGATAGCCTTATAACTCAGACATTTGATAGCCTTGTTTTATTTTTTAAGAGATATTGGCAAGATAAAGAAGAAATAAAAAAGTGGCTTAAACTATCTCCTGAACTGCTCATCAGTGAGATACAACCGCTCAGAAATTCTGATCGCCATCGAAAACAGCAAACTCTCCTCATTACGTTTTCTGATGGAAATAAAGTAATTTATAAGCCCGTCGATTTATCACCAGATCTTTTGTTTGGAGAATTTGTAACTTGTTTAGAATTAAGAGAATCCGTATAATTTGCGCACATTAAATACTCTATCCAAAGATGGTTATGGGTGGATGGAGTATATTTGCCAAGATGAATGTGATACTTTTTCAGAAGTAAAGAATTTCTATTGCCGAGCTGGGGTCTTGTTGGCTGTTGCTGATGCGTTAAATTATACCGATGGCCATTGTGAAAACCTAATTGCCAGTGGCGGATTTCCAATACTGATAGACAATGAAACGCTCTTTCAAAATTATGAAAGTTCAATTGCTCAACAAAAAAATATACTTTCGACTCTGTTGATTCAAAAAGTATCTGAAGAGTCCTCCGATTATTTGAATTCAGCGTTTCAAGCTCCGCATGGAATTAAATTAGAGCATTTTCAAACCCACGCCATTAATGATCACACTGATGAAATTCAGGTGCGATATTTTGGAATAAACCCGTCTTTACATCATCATTGCCCTATCTTTTCAAATTCGTCTTACAGTGCTAGTGATTATTTATCCAATGTTATTGAAGGTTATAGTTACGCTTATGATAGAATAAGTTGCAAACTGACAGATATTCTTAAAAATACAGAATGGTGGGAAAAGGTAGGCTTAGTTCAGTCAAGAATTGTAATAAGAGAAACAATGTCCTATATGTTTCTTCTAAGGAAAATGCAGCAGCCCGAAAATATATCCAGAAATTATTCTGAAGCAATTCTTAGAGAAAAGCTTGGAGATACTATTTATACAAATTATGAAGTTTCTGATCTTTTAGCATTAAATGTGCCATACTTTTACCATTTGCCTGGAGAAAAACATCTATATGATGGGAATGGATATAGGTATACAGATGTATTCAAAGAAACAGCCGTTGAGTCTATGAGAAGACAATTTATGGCTCGATCGGAAGAAAAGAAATTATTTGATTGTGAGATTGTTGCGCGTCATTTAATGGCTGCAAGTACAAGTGGCGTGAAATACTAGGATCGAAGATGGCACATTATTTTAGAAAGGGTCTTGAGGCTATTCAGTCAGCTATATGGGCTATACGTATACTGCTTGTTGCTGCTCAATTTGAAACAGTGTGTTTGTCTTTTTTTATCGTTTTTCAAGGTTTAATCCCAGCAGTTTCCCTTTATGCCATTCAATCTATCGTTGATTGGGTAAATTCTTCTGCAATATTTCCTGTTGGATTTGTTACTTTATGGGCTGGTATGTTGCTGGCTGATATCGTTCTAAGCCCTGTGATCTCTGTTATTCGTTTACGTTTAAATGAAAAAGTCTTAGAGCATTGCAATCTTCTTCTTATGGAAAAAGCTAATGCGATTGAAAGTTTGGTTCCTTTTGAAAAATCGATAATTTACGATGAAATCTTATTTTTAAAGAATGAAGCTTCTAGAAGGCCTCTAAATTTTGTCTACATTTTGACAGGCTTTCTTAAGGATGGGATTTCCTTGTTATCAGTTTTATTGCTTTTAGGTTCTCTTGGGTGGTGGATTCCTTTCGGAATACTCGTTTCAAGTCTTCCTCATGCAATTGCAACCATTTGGTTTGAAAAACAGGCATGGGATCAAATGCTTTTTTGTAGTCCTGAATCGCGGAAATCGGCTTGGGTTTCTTCATTAATTCTTAATGATCGCGTAGCAAAAGAGGTGCGTCTTTTTGGATTTGGCCATTTTCTTATAGAACGTTACAAAGATTTAGTTAAACAAATGCACCAGAAAATTTCCCAGAACCGATGGAAACAAGCCATTCTATTTGTATTACTATCCACTATAACGGTTGTGGGAAATATAGCGATAGTTAGTTTAATTTTATTAGGAGCTAAACAAGGAACACTCCAGCTCGGCAGCTTAGTAATTGCTATTCAAGCTCTAGTAATGACGCAGCTGCAAATAATAGGCTGTGCATCAAATCTTGGAATGTGTGCACCTTGTTTGCTTTTCTTTGACAAGCTCAGATTATTCATAAAGAGTAATCCTTGTCCTTTTGCTAAGCAGAGTAATGAATCCTTCTCTACAGTTTTTCATGAGATTCGATTTGATAACGTTTCTTTTTCATATCCCGATGGTCGAAAAGCTATTTCGAATGTAAGTTTTACAATGAGGAAAGGGGAAAAATTAGCTATTGTTGGAGAGAATGGTGCAGGCAAATCAACAATTGTTAAATTACTATTGCGCTTCTATGATCCTACAGAAGGCACTATTGTAATTGATGGCAAAGATTTAAAAAGCTTAAATTTAAAAGGCTGGCGTTCCGCAATCAGTGCTGTTTTTCAGGATTTTGGACAATATTACTTTACAGTTAATGAAAATGTCGCCTTAGGAGATGTGAAAGCTTCTCCAGAGCGTATTTCGCATGCAGTCCAAAAAGGAGGATTTCAGCCTACACTAGAACGATTACCGAGTGGATTAAATACCGCGTTAGGCAAGGAATTTGATGGTACAGCTCTTTCGGGAGGAGAGTGGCAAAAGTTGGCAATGTCCAGGGCATTTCTTAGAGATTCTAGTTTTTTAATTTTAGATGAACCAACTTCTTCTCTAGATCCGCAAAGTGAGCAAGAAATTTTCAAGAAGTTTTCAGCGCAAGTTGAAGGGAAGACTGCCTTATTAATCACACATCGATTAGGTTCTGTTAAAATGGCTGATCGAATTCTTGTCTTTAAGAAAGGAGAATTAATTGAAGATGGAACTCATAATCAATTGATTGAGTCTAAAGGGGAATATTTCGCACTGTATGCTATACAAGCTAGTCAATATTACATTGATTAGGATTGGCGAGAGATATGTTGTGAAAATCAGAATATACGAACCGGTTAGGACATTTTCACGTTTAGTTTACAAAATACAGAAATATTGATGTCTATTTTCAATTTTAATATAAAGCGTCTGGTCGTGCAGATGTGGTTATGAAAATTAATATTATTTGAATAAACTGCTAATCAATCATTCGATAAATTAGACACTTCAATAAGTTATGATTGAAAGAGCTTTTCCTTTATAAAAATAATTAAAAATTATTTTTGCAATTCTTGTAGCTTCTTCAAATTGATGGGCCGGTGGATACCCATTTCATAATAGGCTAAATTTGTATGTAATCTTTCAGGAAGCATTCAAGATCCCCTTTTGCAAATCTTTCTCGATTTACTTTTATTTTGATTCGTTTTGGTAAGTCAAAAAATAGACAAAGACTTTTGCTCTTTGTAAACGCTAACTTTTAACATCACGGCATTAAAATTTGAAAGAAGATTTTATAAGATGTTGATGTAAAAGATCTTTGGCTATTTTTGCAGTTGAACACGTTCAAATATTATGTGAATGCTTTTTTTCATGCTGATCAAAGTCTCTTTTAGATGCTGAAAATTCAATTTTCGATGAGTTTTACGAGGGGATTTCTTACATATTAGCAGAGTTTGGGTTGTTGAGAATGCATTTGAAATTTTGCAAAACAATCAAACCTTTTTCCTGTATTTTGAAAAATGGCCCCAATTTTGAGTTGCAGCTATTAAAATGTGCTGCAATTCTAGGGCTGTTGTGTAACATGTAGCTTTTGAATGACAACGACTGGGCCTAGAGAATCCGTTGAGGTTTGTTGTTGATACTCTTTAAGCCTTCAGAATGTGTGGTCTTATAAGTTAAAAGTATGTTCTAAGGGAAAAGCGTGGTACAGAACACGAGAATTTGCAGTAGATTGCTAGACTGTTGCTCCCAAACTTGAAAGTAAGCGCTCAATTTTTTTATAGTTATGCTGCTTTGCTAAATCTAGGGCTGTATTGCCATGTGAGTCTTTCGCATTCATATCAGCTCCATATTTTGCGAGGAGCTTAATTATTTTAATCTTGGGAATGGAGCTGGAAACAGCCCTATGTAAGGCCGTGCCTGTGTTAGACTGATGGTTAATTGTGGAAGACGCTCCTGCTTTCAGTAACAGACGAGTTATTTCTGATGAGAACGAAAGGGTCAAAGGGGTATCTCCCTGAGCATTGACTCTATTTACATCAACATTTTTTCTGATAAGAAACTTAACAACATTTGTAATTCCATACATTACAGCTAAGTCCAACGCGGTAAGACCTTGCAGGCTCTCGATGTGAATATTCGCCCCGTGCTGTATGAGGAATTTAATCATTTTAAGATCGCCCATGGGAGCTGCTTCGTGTAAGGCACTGCCTCTATAAGACAGATGGTTAATTGTAGCAGTTGCTCCAGCTTATAATAACAGGCGAGTTATTTCTGATGAGAACGAAAGGGTCAAAGGGGTATCTCCCTGAGCATTGACTCTATTTACATCAGCATTTTGGCTGATAAGAAATTTAACAATCTCCGTATTTTTATTTATTACAGCCAAGTCTAAAGCTGTAAGATCTTGCAGATTCTCTATGTTAATATTTGCCCCGCGTTGTATGAGGAGCTTAACTATCTCAAGTTCCCCCTCTCGAGTTGCTCTATGCAAAGCATTGCCGACCTCTGGTTGAAGGCTAAGTAGATCAATGGTTGCTATTGCCCCTGATTCCAGTAACAAAAGAGTGATTTCGGGTGATTTAGAATGTATTAATGGGGTATTTCCTCGGATATTGACTGTGTTTACATCTGCTTGTTTACTAATAAGATACGCAACTATTTCTTTATGTCCTCGAACTACAGCTATATAAAGTGCCGTACACCCATCCTGACGCCTAGCGTTAACTGTAGCTCCATGTTCCACTAAAGATTTAACGATTTCTAGCGATCCTTCACTCGCAGCTACATGTAAAGCAGTTCCTTCTTTAGACTCATTGTCAATAGTGGCTGTTGCCCCAGCTTCGAGTAATAAATGAGTCATTTCTGAAGAGTTTGACAAGATCAATGGTGTAATGCCAGCCGCATTTGCTATATTTACGTCAGCTCCTTCATCGATTAAGAATTGGATGAATTCTAGCTTGTTATCAAAGAATATTGCAGTACTTAATGCTGTATTACCATATTTGTCTGTTGCATTAATGGCCAAATCGATTCCATATCTTAGAAGAAGTTTAACGATTTCTTTTTCCCCATGCTTCACAGCCAATACGAGCGCTTTATTCCCAATTTTTTTGAGGCTATCACTAGGTTCCGATAATGGCCAATTGCCATTAATATTAAAAATTTTTCGGAATTTTTGAAAAGCTGATGTATAAAAAAACTTATTTGCAAGAATTGGAAGAATATATTTGGATTGTAGTGTTTTAAGATTTTGCAAAGTTTTGATTGGATCTATGGAATCACCGCCATTCTTAGCTTTTTTATAAACAACGCATTCTGGGGGTAACAATTTCTTGATCCTCCAGACTTGGTTAATTTCTTTGAATAGATCTTTTAAATATTTGGATCCTTCGGAATAGGGTCCTTCATATCCAAATTTTCGAGCAAGCCTATCCATTGAAGCTGTCGCATGTTCATTTCCGTTGTGATTTAATCTTGCAAAAGCTGATAGATCAGAAAGACTTAGATGGTCCGTTATTCCCTGAATTAATTCATTTGGAAGGGGGAAAACTGGAGGCGGAGGGATAAAATTTTTAATTCTTTCATGAATTGCGTTAACTTTTTTTCCTCTACTAAAAATTTTCCTCACAAACCAGTTTAATTTTGATTGTTTTTGTGTGTATCCGTGATGAATTTCAGTTGATTTCGCTTTAAGGATTTTCCACAATTTTATTTTAGATAAACTTGAATAGTTATCCAGATGGTCGTCGGAGTAATTTAAATTATTCTTTATGATTTTTTCTATTTTATTCAGTGTGGATATCGCTGAATGATGCTTTTTCTGTTTGGAAGAATGTTCGACTATATAAAAAGTATTATTCTTAATAATAACATCAAAATATTTATTGCTAACATTCATGGGAGATTACTTTTTTAGTTAATTAAAAATTAATTATATAGTATCCAACAAAAAAAGTAAATAAAAAGGACTTAGAAGATCCAGAGCTATTTTCATCGATAGAAATATCAAGGTTGGTTTAATTTGCCTTGCATACCACAATATCTATGAAAGAGAGATGTCCAAGATTTGTCCGAATATATTCCATTCAGCTCAAAAGTAATTTCTTGCCAATAAAAAGCATTTTGAGTTTTATGTCCGCTATATACGACTAGAAAGGAATTTGATTATGCAATGCCCATCAGAGTGTTTATCAAGAACCCATTCGTTTATACATGAGGGAATAAATGACCTCTATACTTATATCAGACCGACACAGAATTCAACGGGTGAAATAGAACTAAAAATAGTCATTTTTAGTTCTAGAGCCTTTCAAGAGATGCTGCATATCCAAGCAACTAGACATTTTACAGCTGGCCATTATTATGGGGGAAGATGTTCCCTTCAAGCTGCAAGTATGTATAAACATTCTGTACCAGGAGTGAAAAAAATACAGGAAATTCTAACAACACATTATGCGCATCTTCGGGTAAAAAATGGTTTTCCAGAAGCTTTAATTCTAAGTCCAACTGATGCAGAGATGGTTGTTCAATATCGTGTTATTCATGTTGTTTGCTATAGAGACAGGAAAAGTTTTGAAAAAGAGAATGAGATAAAATTAGGCCAAATACCCATTTATGCTTTTGCCAAAGAGGAATATACGCGAAGATACATTGAGGCCGCGCATAGAATACAGGCAAGAGGATTTTCTTATGCTATATTTAAGCAGACCATTCATCCCAGCTCCTTTTTAGATAAAATTAAAAAATTTTTAGAGGCAGACTTGGGAGATTACACGCAATACAAACCTAATGAAAGATATGATATCGAAAAAGGCTTACCTTCAATAGAAATTGAATGGAAAAGGATGTTGATAGGGTATTCAGAATCCGTTCATACAAAAATTACTTTAGATCTTTCCTTGTCTTCTGAACCTGAAGCCGAGCTTCGATAAAGAAGCTCTTCAAGTCAAGTGCCCCATTATTTAGATTACATTTTGGAAATTTGGTTCTCTCATGAAATTGTGAGCAGGTATTGCCTGTTCCTCTATGATGAAATCGATTTGGGAGATCATCTCGAGTAAAAAGGTCGTTGAAAAGCATGTAAGAGAGTTAATAATTGATGATGAAAAAAGGGCATATTGAATAAGTCTTTTCTTTTTTTTAGCATTTTTATACGCTCAGCATATAACAGAACGAGAAAAATAAATTTGAAAACGTTAACGGTTATTCGTCACATTGCTCATGAAAGATTAGGGTATTGGGAATCTATTTTTATGAGTAATGGATACAAAATTTCCTATAAAAGTGCCGGTGTAGATGATTTAAGACAATTAGACTTAAAATCAATTGATCTACTTTGCATTCTTGGTGGGCCTTTAAATGCTTATCAGGATAAAGAACATCCTTTCCTTTTAGATGAAGTGACATTGCTTAAACAACGCTTTGATTTAGGTCTTCCAACACTCGGAATTTGTTTGGGAAGCCAGTTAATGGCAAGAGCTCTTGGAGAACGTGTGTACCCTGCTGATACGTTAGAAATTGGCTGGTCGCCATTAATTCTTTCCGAAAAAGGAAAACAGTCATGCGTCAAATATTTAGGGGGTCTCTATACCTCAATGTTCCACTGGCATCATGATACGTTTGATCTACCATCAGGAGCTGAACTTTTAGCTTCGACGGAACTTTGTAAGAACCAAATTTTTGCCATTGGTCATTCCATTCTTGCCTTTCAGTGTCACCCAGAAGTTACTAGATGGTGTTTAGAGAAATGGATGCAGCAAGAAGTTCTTATGCTACAAGGCCAGTCTCTGAAGAAATTCCAGCAAGATACAGTCCAATTTTCTTATGATTTGAAAAAACAATCTCAAAAATGCATTTGTGATTGGTTAAATTCTCTATAACAAGGAATTCAAGATGAATACAGTCAAATGTACGCGGAAAATTCATTTTTGCGCAGGTCACCGTGTGATGAATCATGAAAATAAGTGCGCAACAGCTCATGGTCATAATTATTATGTGCATCTCACAGCGGAAGCTCCACAATTGGATTCACTTGGACGTGTCATCGACTTTTCGGTTTTAAAAGAAAAGGTCGGTGGATGGATCGACGAACATTGGGACCACACATTTTTAGTTTGTGAACATGACAAAGAGCTCATCCAAGCTTTGCGTTCCTTACCAAGAAAAAAAGAGCCGTTTATTTGTCCTTTTAATCCGACAGCCGAAGAAATCGCTATTTATTTATTACGTGAAGTTTCACCTAAGGTGCTTGCGGGTAGCAATGTGATGATTACCAAGGTTGTTGTTCATGAGACTGACAATTGCTATGCGGAGGTTAGTTTATAGAACGTTGTGTTTTGACCATGCATTAACCTTCGTAATGGATCTGAGAGAGATTCTTTCAGATTTGTTTGCAGAATTTTGAGTCTTAGCTGAAAATTATCGAGGTAAAACTTTAATGGTTGCAAATTGGAATCGAGTGATTGGGGATATTTCTCCCGAAGATTTTCATCAAAATGGAGCGTTCTTTGCCTTTATTCAGCATTTAAAAAGCATGAACTTTGATGAGCTTATTGCTTTAGAACTTCATCAGGTGGGGCATTTTCTTAAGATTTGGGAACAGCAATTGAATGAAGAAAATACCTGTAGTCATATTTATGGGGACTTGCTACCCATCGATTTAGGAGAATTATTTCTTCAAACTCCTAAACTTAGTGGGGTTCTTTACTTGTCCCATAATCATGTGATTTCCGAAGCTTTTTTTCAGGAAAATCCGCAAAATTTACAACACTTAACAGATCGAGTCATTCATCCGATCATTCAAAAACAGCTGCCTGAGTGGAAAGACTTAACCTTTTCTTTTCCACGTCGGTATAGGTTTTCTGGCTTTTATAACAGTTGGGGATTTATCCGTGTTGAAAGAAAAGATGTGCAAGGCAATGGCTGCGGTATCATTTTGAGCATCACAACTCTTGATGCAGAAGTGATGACCATGATGAAAAAGCAGCATTATGAACACTTGGGAGATTTATATAATCAGGCGTGGGATGGAGCTATTCATGATTATGTTCATCATATTGCGCTTTATACGAATCCTTCATTTGGAATAGGCAAAGTTTCTCCCATGTCTTTAGTGAATGAACATAGTGTGATTGATAAATGGGGGGCAGATATGTTGGATACCTTTAACTATGAATATTGGGCTCATCGTACTCATCGCCTTATTACAGGAAATATGATGGGAGAAGGGGACAAACAACAGCTGATTTCTAAGGCAAAGAAATATTTCACCGAGGTTTATGCATTTCTTCAAATTTTGCTTAAAGAAAATTCCCCCTCATATGTACAGCGCGTCAGCAATTATCTTGTGAATATCTATTTATGGCCTCTTCACATTATCATCCATCCTTTTGACTTAAAATTTGAAGAATTGACCGAAGAAATCAATCGGCTACAAGTCGATTATGATACCAATATTCCTGAAGAAATTGATAAAATGCTGCAAATTATAAAGCAACAGGCTATTCCTCCTAACGAACCCAGAAGCGTTGCATTAAATGAAACGATTAAGAAGCTTCAATTACGTGAAAAAATGCAAACATCTCGAGATTCGATTACATGGTATGATGTGATGCGATTAAATACAGATAGCCTTGTTCAACGAGGGATGTATGAAGGCTGGTTTCACAATCATGATATCTTCTATCAAAATCAACCGATTTCACCTAATAAGGCAGCCTTGCATATGCTCACAGCTTTGAAGCAAACATTTTCGTCATTTGAGAAAAAAAGTCACTCTATTCAGTCATATTGTTTAAAGGGAATTGTTCCATGATAGATTTCGCCGACGTTATTGGCATGCTAGGGGTTGGATGTGTGCTTGGAGCTTATTTTCTTTTACAAGCATCCCTTGTCAAAGTGACAGATTCTTACTATTCGGCCATTAATGCTGTAGGAGCACTTCTGATTCTTTATTCACTTTTTTTTCACTGGAATACTTCATCTGTTGTTATAGAAATTTTTTGGTTTGGGATTAGCATTTACGGGGAAATATTAAGATGGATTCGCAAAAAGGTATAAAGGATTTAGCTCAGAACGATCTCAGTGAGAGGGCTGTTGTTTTCCAACCTCTTTCCAAAGATCAAATCAATCATCTTATTTTAGAGCTTGGGCCCAATTGGTCGATTGATACAACTTTCACTCACATTGAAAGACAGCTTTCTTTTTCTAATTATATGGAGGGTGTTGATTTAGTGAATTGGTTAGCTCGACAGGCTGAAGAACATAACCACCATCCTGATATCTATTTAGGTTATAAAAAGATGACTCTGCTCTTAACGACGCACAATATCTCTGCTCTAAGTTTAGCCGATTTTATATTGGCAGCAAAAATTGAAAAGTACCTCTCAGAGCATTTTAATTAATTTTTAAGGGAAAGCTACACCCTAAACTTTTATTCAATTTTTTTGAATAATCAGTGTGTGATCAATGGCATTATAAATTTCCGAAAGTTCTTCAATCCCGTTTAATAAAGGGGTTGCAATTTCTAAGATCTCCTCGTCAGAAAGGGCGGAATTTGAAACAGTCCTGTATAATTTTTTATAGCTATGGTGCACAAAATCAAAGGTTGTTTGGTAATGGGCTTGTTGTTCATAGAGCTTTGGATATGTTTTTTTATAAGTTCTCCTTCCTTCCAAAGAATTTAATGCCCAGTTTATATAAATCAATTTATTTTTAAAGTTCCTGAGTAAATCCCGAATGGATCTTTTGCCAATATCTTGGATTTTTTGTTCAATCAAACGCTTTTCTTCAATCCTCACTTTTTTAAATGCAATGATCTCTTCTTCAAATTTAATTTCTTCAAGCAGAGAGGCCTTTTTTATAGGATCAAGAAAATTGTTTGGAAGGATGACTTCGTTGCCAATCAAAGAATTCCATAAATTCACGCCGATAGCACCCAGTGCTCCGCTGACGTCGAAGACATTGCTGTCTTTTACCGTGCAAGCAGGAGGCATTTCTCTTTTTTTTGTATCTATAGTTTTCTTTAGAGCATGTACCTGATTTCTTATCGTATCGGCACTTTGGATGATGGAAAAGATTTTATCGCTCTCATTTTCAGGAAAAAGGTTTCTTAGACCACCTAGAACTAGTAAAGTTGCCGACATGCTTGAGCAATTCCTGGCGGTGAATTTATTGCAATGCGTACTATCACAAGCTCCCGCTTTCCATTCTAAGTTGGCTAAAACTTTATACGCTTCATCAATAGCTGCTGCATCCAAGCTATATAAAACAAACTTGTGATCTGGTGGACGCCCTTCTTCTCGGAGGTCTTCGAAATAGCTATGGCGCTGGCTTGACACGCCTTTTTTGATACTATATTTTTGCGATTCTCCCCTAGCCGGCCAAAAACTAGCATAGGTTGTGGGTGTTTTAATGGCAACATGCCCTACACTGCCTATTTGTAGGCCATAGTTATGTGGATTCCAAATGAAAACAGCCACCGGTGTTATTTTTGAGGGAATAATGGGCTGTATGTCTTGGCGCTGTGAGATACTTTCAAAGTACATGGAGTTTTTTTGAACTTTATTTAGAGTTGCTCTCCGTACCGCCTTTAAAATGTTAGCGAGGGTTTTTGCACTCTTGCTGGATTCTATTACTTTGCATTTTTCACTCAATTTAGTAATGGGGGCGGATTGATCTCGAGAGGACTGAATATTTGCGATGAGTTTTTTGATTTCAGAAACTTTTCTAGATTCACTTATCGTTTTAGGATGCTTGTCATAAATCGTGATGACCTTTTCAAGCATTGCATGAAATGTTAAAGTGGGTGATGTTTCATCACTGATATCAATCGCGTTTTTCAAGATGTTTCGTAATGTGTGTGCTTTTTGTAATCCATCTAAATAGGCAACGCAGCATTTACATAAATCGATGAGTTTTTTGCTGGAACCTGATCGCAAATCTGAGTGAGCATTTTTTATGCATTCTACCTGCTTTTTAACTTTTTCTAAAACTTGCTTAGAAGCTATTTTTTCGCTACCTGAATGAATTCCCAAGCTATAATGATTTAATTTTCGATCCAAATGTTCAAGATAAAGCATTTACAGCCCTTAGTTTAAATTTGAATGATATAGAACCATACTTCGAAGAATATAGTCAATTTTTATATTGACATCAAGAAGATTCTAATCCTATTTTTTCTGCTGTTTAGCAACTTTTTTGGCAAAGCATATTTTTTTTTGGTATGGCATTTTTTAATGAGTTACAATCTAAAAAAATTGTTGAGAAAATTAAATCGATTGAACAGTCTATTTACGCTAAAGGTTTATGCTGGATGGAAGATGAAAAAAAATATTGATGTAGAAAATTTAAACCATTTTTACCAATCCTATAAAAAAAAAGAAGGGATTTTTAACTCCGTAAAAGATTTTTTTATTCGTGAAAAAATAAAGAAACAGGCGCTGAATAATATTTCATTTTCAATAGCTGAAGGTGAAGTCATAGGGCTATTAGGGCCAAATGGTGCGGGTAAAACCACATTACTAAAAATTTTGTCCGGATTAATTCATCCCTCTTCGGGAACCGTTTCAGTGTTGTCGAAAATACCCTATCAAAAAGATAGAAATTATCTTTTGCAAATAGGGGTTGTAATGGGTCAGAAGAGCCAACTTCTATGGGATATTCCAGCTATAGATACGCTTAACATCATTTCTGAAATCTATCAGATTCGAAAAGAAGAATTTAAAAAACGTTTAAAACAGTTTATAGAGATGTTGTCCATCCATGAATTGTTAGACACTCCCGTCCGACATTTATCATTAGGGGAGCGAATGAAATTTGAACTCATTGCTTCTCTTATTCATCAACCCAAAGTACTTTTTTTAGATGAACCTACGATTGGTTTAGATTTGGTTAGTCAACGCGTTATAAGAGATTTTTTGCATTGGATCAATCAGGCATTTAAGACAACGATTATTATAACCAGTCACTATATGAAGGATATAGAGGTTCTTGCTCAAAGGGTTATGGTCATCAAGAAGGGTTCTATTTGCTATGATGGCTCCATCCAATCTTTAAAAAATCATTGTTGTCGGCATTCTCATAAGATCTATTTTTCAACTGAAAATAACGACAGTTTTCAACTTTCACAACCAATCGAAAGGGTTTCTGCGCAACAATTTTCACTCTCCTGCTCTCCTGAGGACCTGCAAAAAAATCTCTCTGAAATTATTGAGAAGGTGCCGATAACTCAGCTGAAAACAGAAGAAATGTCTTTTGAAGAGGCTATTTTTACACTTTTTAATGAAAAGGATTGATCATGTCCTTTCAAGCCTATTTTTTAATATTTAAAGCCCACTTATCAAAAGATATGTCCTACCGGTTTAATTTTTTGTTTGCGTATGTTCTACGTATTACGCAGCTTTTACTTTCTCTCACCGTCTGGTCGATCATTTTTGAGAATAAGAGCGAAATTAATGGATATAATTGGACTGACATAGCTTCTTATTTTGCCTTAATTTCAGTGACATCTCTGTTGTTTTATCCAAACCATATGTTTGAAATGCAGCCGCTTATTCGTAAAGGGATTCTAAGTTCATTTTTAGTGAAGCCCATTAACTTTGAAATACATGTTTTGGCCAAGTATTTATCTTCTAAAATACCGCCTTTGATCATTATGTCTCTTTTTGTAGCTGTAGTGTTTAATTTTTTAGATTTACCAATCGATATTTATATTAATTTTTTTACGTCGAGTGTTTTGGTCAGCTGCTTGCTACTGACATTTTGCTTTGGATTATGTGTTAGCCAATTTGCTTTTTGGTTAGTTGAAATGTGGCCTTTGAAACGTCTGTTTCAAGGATGTATGCTATTATTCGGCGGCGTTATTGCTCCTTTAGACCTTCTGCCACCTAATTTGGCTTTAGTCGCTTCCAATACGCCGTTTCCCTATTTTGGATATTTTAGCGTAAAGATGCTTCAGGGTGGGTTTACAAATGATGAACTAGTTCGTCATGTGTGTATAATTTTGGTCTGGAC
>NZ_JBFWIR010000065.1:0-18509 GCF_050255895.1 Parachlamydia sp. | reverse complement strand
CAATGGTTCGGGCCAAAATTGATCTGTACGGGTTTCTTGTTTTGAACGAGCCCTTCCTCCAAAACCAATAGTAAAAGCGATTTCTGAATGATGAGGAGTTTTTTCCAGGAACCATAAAAAAGAATGAATATTTTTCTTAAAACAAATGACTTGATCCCTAAGAAGATTTCTCCTCCAATTTCGATTAGGGATAGGATCGAGAGGAATGTACTGTTCCTCAAATTTTTGTAAAACGTCAAAATAATAATTTTTTTGCGTTGGAGGGGTTTTCACTTCTTCAGCTTTTGGGAGAGGGGTGCTAGTGGGTAGAGACTCATCCAACGAAGAAAGCACATAGGTTTTTGGGACAAAGGAGTTGAACGTTTGAATGGCCCGATTATAGAGAGGAATTTGGGGTGAATCATTTAATACTTTAGCTTTAATTTTTTCTAAGTGATCATGTGAAACTTGATAGTCTACTGAAAAAAATAGGCGGCGTAAAAAAGCACTGTGTTTGGCAACCTTCCAAAGGGCGCGTTGTGCAAGATTTGGATTTTTTAAAGTCAAATCTCTGCGTATCCATGTTGCCTTTGCAGCAGGTGGATTTGCAAGTCCCTCTAGAACTTTTTGTATGTCACTTTCATTCCATTCTCTATTCGAAATTTTACTAACCATAAAAATCTCCATAATTTAGACTTATTATAACACAGGAAAAATAAAAGCTTCTACTAGAATGGTTTTACGGTTAATTGATTTAAAGGTTAGGGTCAGAAAATTTGTTTCTTGCTTTAAATTTTTGTTTTTGTTTACCTTTTCGCACAGCCTCGTAAAATTGGTATTCAAAAAATTTAAATTCACAAATGGAGCAGGCAATAAATGAGAAAGTTATTCTTATCGATCTTTTGTCTATTTAGCTTAGTGCAGTCTTTTGCATTTACATCAAATTTTTTATCCGAATTAGATGTATCCAATCGTTTTGTTATTCCGGCAGAAAAAGTTGATCAAATTACACATGAATTAAATATCAGCAAAGAAGAATTGATGTTGCGATTGATTTCAATCGCAAAACCTTTTGCACGGCCTTCTATTTCACATTTTCAAGTAGGAGCTGTGGGGTTAGGGAAAAATGGCAATCTGTACCTCGGAGTCAATTTAGAGTTTCCAGGGTTTCCTTTAAACCAAACCGTGCATGGAGAGCAATTTTTGATTGTGAATGCACGCAATCATGGAGAAGAGGGGTTGGTGGCGATCGCTGTTTCTGCTGCTCCTTGTGGACATTGCAGACAATTTTTAAACGAAATTGGTTCAGAGAAAATGCAAGTCTGGATTCTTAATCGTCCTCCTATGGAGCTAGCTGCTTTACTTCCAGAATCTTTCGGTCCAAAAGATCTAGGTGTTTCTGGGGGATTAATGACTCAAGCAGAAAACAAATGTCTCGATGCAGATTGTTCGGTACGAGCAAATGCAATTTTGGCAGCGAATAGTTCCTATGCGCCCTATAGCCAGGCATTTTCAGGGATCGCTATTCAGACACAGGATGGGAATATTTACCGAGGATCTTATTTGGAGAACGCAGCTTTTAATCCAAGCCTTTCCCCTTTTCAAGCAGCTTTGGTAGCGCTTTTGGCTGATATGCATAGTTATGATGATATCAAAGAAGTCATTTTGGTAGAAAAAGCTGATGCTGTGATTAGCCAAGTTGTCATGACAGAACTACTTCTGAAAAAAATCGCTCCACATGCAGTTTTCAAAGTTGAAAAAATAAACTAAGAAAAGAAGGCCCCTCATTTTGAGGGGCTTATCTCTATTTGAGAAGTTTTTCTAGAAAGGGTTCAATCGCGATCTTGAGCTGTTCGGCTCTTTTGTCCCATGTGTGATCGCGCATGACGAGTTCTCTTCCTTGCTCACAGATTGCTTGACGCTTAGGTTCGTCGGCAAGGATGGTATGAATTTTGTCGTTGACCTCATTCCAATGTTTTGATTGGTAGTAGAAAAGCTCTTTTCCATCTTTGAAGGTTTCACGTAAATAGGTGCTTTCACTTGTAATGGGAACGGCGCCGCAGCAGAGACTTGTAAAGACTCTTTCATGTGTTCCATCACGGAAGAAAGGCATGCTATTAAGGCTAATTTTACTTTTTCTCAGAATGTCAAACGATTGTGAAAAAGGAACAGACGGGTGGATGGTCACATTGGATTGATTGGCAAGATACTGCTGCCATCCCAATACGCCTACAGCATTGTCTTGTGAAAGCTCTCCAAAAATATGGACAGGAACATCTTTAATTGAGCGGATGAGTTCAACCCGATCTTTTCCGCGTGTATACATATCAAGGTAGTAGAATAAAGTGGTAAAATCGACCCCTTCTGGATTGTAAGATGAGCGGTTCCAAGCATCTACAAGGGCATCAGCCAAAGAGATTTGATTATTGGAAAGCACAATGTCAATGGCATCGTCGAGCACAACATTCAGAGCATCTGGATTGCGCTGCCGCCAAGAGGCTCTTAAACTTTCGTAGTCATAGCAACTTCCAAGAAAGACGACATCGAATTCTTTTTTTTGCTCGGGTTCAGAGCCAAGCTCTTTTTCGACAGCATGTGGCCAAAAGAAAATTCTGTCAAAATTATATTCTTTCATCGAAGAGACATCATTTCGATCCACACATGAAAGAATGGAGTAGGGGCTACTTGTCAAGCTAACCGAGTAAATAGCAGGATCTACGAGAATAGAAAGGTGGGGTGTTTCTAATAGGTCCCACAAATAACGGTTCTGCGACAAGGGCATCATGCTATTGAACGAGCAAGTCAGGTGCGGGTCAAAACGTTGAATAGCTGAGATAATATCAGCTCCAATAGGTCCTTCATTGGCATCAATAATTTTTGTTTCAATATGATGGCGATTCAGTGCTTCTGCAAATTTTTGAGTAAAATGACGCTTAGATTCATAGAGGTTGTAATTTGTTAAAAGGCAAATTCTCGACAACATAATGACTCCTGAAAGGTTAATCTATATTTAAAAGGAATGTAACCGATTTGGATTTCGAGATAAAGGTTTTTCAGAAAATGGGCTTGTAGAGATGTTTGACTGAGTCACAGGGGTTGAAATACTGTAGAGGAGAGCGATTCCCATCAAATTTGCGATTAAAGAGGTGCCTCCCTGGCTGAAAAGGGGAAGATTAAGACCTGTGCTGGGAACCAAGCCTGAAACAACGCCTAAATTTAAAAAAGCCTGAAAACAGATTAAAAATGTTACAGCAGATCCAAAATAAAACCCCACAAAATCTTGCGCTTGATTTGCAATGGCAAAGCCTAGATAGGCTAAAAACATGTAGAGCAAGATAAGGCCTAGCATACCAATAAAGCCGAATTCTTCCGCAAAAATGGCGGCAATGTAGTCATTTTGGGCTTCTGGAAGGTAGCTTAACTTTTGCCAGCTATTTCCAGGTCCTTTTCCAAATAGCTTTCCTGATCCTGCTGCAATTTTTGCTTGGTGAGGCTGGTGTCCTTTCCCTTGTAAATCAAAACTGGGATCTAAATAGACTTTTAGTCGAGCGGATACATAAGAAAGATGATAGGCAGAACCAATCGCAATGAGAGATAGACAGATAAGAGGAAGAGCCCAGTATTTAACGGGGATGCGTGTGACAAGGCAAAGCGCGATCAGTGTGAGTCCAATTACGGCAGCTGTTCCATTGTTGGGTTCGACTAAAATTAATAAAATCGGAATGGCACAGATTGTGGCTAATTTTAGGAGGTCTTTTAGGGAAAGAGCTTGCCGATCAAGAGCCATGAGTCTTTCGATAAAGAAGGCTGGAAGAATGTACTTGACAAACTCAGAGGGTTGAAAAGTTAGGCCTCCAATAGCTAACCAGCGGCGTGATCCATTGACTTCACGTCCTATCCCAGGAATTAAGGTGATCACCAAAAAAAAAGAGAATAATGCTAATAGAAGAGGGCTATATTTTAAAAAGCGGTGATAGCCAACTTTCCATACTCCAAAGGCAAGAGCAAACCCTGCGGTTGAATAAGCCATTTGACGGATTAAAGCTTGGTGGGTACTACGTTGGAGATCATGATCTAGAACTTCCGCAGAAGTTGTGCTAAAAATCATGATCAATCCAAATGTGAAAATCAGAGACGTGCAAAGGAGTAAAAGCAAGCGCATAAGTTAACGAACCCGCAGTTTATCCCCAACTTTTAAGTTTCGTGCTTTCTCTTCATCTAAATCATTCAAGATAAGTAGGTCTTCAAAACGGACCTGAAATTTTTTCGCAATTTTCCAAGGATTGTCACCGCGCTGAACGATGTAATAAGAGCTTTCATCACTCGCAGAGGAACTAGGCTTTTCTTGTGGTGCCGCAGGCTTAGGTGCTTCCATGATCGTTTCAATGGGGCGGGTTGCGGGAGGAATGCGTAGAGTCTGTCCCACATTCAATCGCTCACTAGAAAGACCATTTGCTTTCATAATCGCTTTGATGGTTGTACCATGTGTACGTGCGATTTTTTCTAGGAAGTCTCCGCGCTTAACCTTAATTTCTGTGTAACCGTCGCTAGAAATGGTTGTTTGTGATTCATTTACAGGAAGAAGGGGTGTCGGTGTTTCTGCAAGCGCAATTTCGTGTGAAGGTGAGTCTACAAACGCTTTTATGGCATTGTCTACTTCATCTGTTGGGATTGTTTGCACATAAGAAATGTTAGAAGAAGCATAATGAGAGGGTTCCTCTTCCACTTTAGGAGCAACTGCTAACGGAAGCGAAGAAGGTGCGTAGGTTGAGGCATCATCGGGATGGATGGCCATCATAAATAAAATTGCGAGTAAACCCGAATTAATTAATACGGCAATGATGATAGTGTCTCTTCGATTCATTGCGTTTCCCCTTTAAGTGTTTTGAATACTAGCTAAAGCATTCACGGCTTCTCTAAATGTCTTTCCACGATGTGCATAATTTTCAAACATGTCATAACTTGCGCACCCTGGGGATAATAGCACATTATCTCCTGGATATGCAAGAGAGGATGCATGTTTTACAGCATCGTGCATATTTTGGCAGCGCACAACGTTAAAACTTTTTGATAAAGTGCGATCTAATTTTTCGGTTGCTTGCCCAATGGCGCAAATGTGCTTCACTTTATTGGCAAAGGCAGAAATCCAAGGAGAAAAATCAGTTCCTTTATCGACCCCTCCAGCGATCAAAATGATGGGTCCTTCAATTGTTTCTATGGCTCGCATCACAGCATCGATATTGGTTCCTTTGCTGTCATTATAATATGAAACATTCTTGAAAATGGCGACTTTTTCAATTCGATGGGGAGGTGTGTTGAAGGTCGAAACTCCTTCCCAAAACAATGTTGCATCGATACCCATTTCTCGGCACAAACCATAAGCAGCCATCAAATTTTCTAGTCTATGACTTTTAGTCTCTCTATACTCTATAGGCAAAATGGAGTCAATATTTTTATTTAAAAATAGGTGCTGCTGATCACTCATCAAATGACAGTTGTGGGAATAACCATAAAGATGACATGGGAAATTTGCTTGTAAAAACCCGTAATTTTGAAAGGCTTTTTCTTCCATGTAAAGCGGAGCCCCTTCTTTAATGCAAGATTTTATCTTCATTTTAGAGAGGGCATAATCTTCCATAGATGCATAGCGATCTAGGTGATCAGGGGTAATGTTTAAAATGACTCCCATGTCGAGTTGGCGAGATTGAAGCGTATCGAGTTGAAAAGAGCTAAGCTCAACCACCAAAACAGTTTCGGAAGAACAAGTAATTTCTGCAGAAAGAGGCTCTCCTACATTTCCAACAGCTTTTGCAGGGATTCCTGCGTAATTTAAAAGATGAGTCAAGAGTAGAGTGACCGTTGTTTTCCCATTCGTTCCTGTTATGCCAATGAGCTTATTTCTGAGAGAGCGAAAGGCTAATTCTATCTCTCCTAAGATTTTGATGTTTTTGGCTTGGGCTAACTGAAGCACAGGATGAGTAAGAGGAACGCCAGGAGATGTTACGACCAGAAGGAATGTTTCTAGAGGAGGAAGATCTTTTTCGGCGACAAATTGAAGTCCTTGAGATTCCAGAATTTGGATGTCGGAACGTTTTCTCAACTTATCTTTATTTTGATCGATAGCCCAAACGAGTGCTTTTTGGGTCAGGAGAAAGCGTGCAGCGGCAAGACCACTAATGCCAAGTCCAACAATCAGAATCGGTTTATTGAAGTAGGTAGGTTGCATCGGGATTCATCTTATTGAAATTTTAAAGAAGCGATTCCTACAATAGCCAAAAGAAGACCCACAATCCAAAAACGGATCACAACTTTGGTTTCTGGCCAGCCCTTAAATTCGAAATGGTGGTGAAGAGGCGTGCATAAAAAGATCCGCTTTTTGTTGCGAAGTTTAAAACTTCCCACCTGTAAAATGACAGAAAGCGTTTCTGCTACGAAAATGCCGCCGATGATACCTAACAACATTTCTTTTTTTAGTAAAATTGCACAAACACCTAGGATGCCACCTAAGGCTAGAGAACCTGTGTCTCCCATGAAAACTTGAGCTGGATAGCTATTGTACCATAGAAATCCTAAGCACGCCCCTGCTAAGGCAGATAAATAAATGGCAATTTCGCCACTTCCTTCAATATAAAGAATATTGAGGTAGCTGGCTAAATCAATATTGTTTGATACGAAGGCGATTAAAGCTAAACATCCGGCAACCATGATGAGACATCCAGCCGCGAGTCCATCTAAGCCATCGGTTAAATTGACGGCATTTGATGCACCTGTTACCACAAAAATCATAAATAAGGCAGCTAAGATAGTCATAAAGCCTGAAAATGTCAAAACAGGATCTTTAAAAAAGGGGATGTAAAAGCGTGTAGCGTATTCTTTCAAAGAAACCTGAGCAATCAGTTTTTCTTCTTGAGCATTCTTAGAAACAGTTTGTTCTTTCACGATAGGGGGATCAAACCACCGTTTAAATGGAGTTGCTGCATTTAATGTAGGGCTCAATAAATATAGAGGGAGTAATGCTGAAATAAGCACCTGGTAGAGAAATTTTTTTTTACTCGATAATCCCTTGCTATTTTTATATTTCAGTTTGAGGTAGTCATCCCATCCGCCTAAAAAACCTAAAAGGAGGGTTGTGATGATTAAAATAAGAGTAAAAATATGCGTTAGCTTCATCCACAAAAGCAACGAAACAATCATGGAAAATAGGATCAAAACCCCCCCCATAGTTGGGGTGTCTTTTTTTTTTTGATGTAACACGCCTAAATGGGGGCATTCGTCCGTGCGGATAGACTGTCCAATTTTTAGTTCGTAGAGTTTTTTTATGAAGCGTGGACCCAGAAAAATGCAAATAATCAGCGATGTGATGGCAGCAAGAATCATCCGGGTAGATGTATAAGTAAAAACCATGGGAATTTTAATTCCCAAAAATTCTCTAAAAAAATCGATGGTGAATAGCAGCATGTTGGGGCTCCGCTAAAAATACTCTAAAACTTTCCATAATTGTTTTTTATTAGAACCTTTCAATAAAACGACATCTCCAGGGAGAACATGCTGCTTAAGTTCGGCGATAACCTGTTCGAAAGTTAGCGTGAGATGAACAGGTTTGTTGTGTTTCTTCCATACCTCTTCAATAGGCAAGCAGCCATCCCCATAGCAGATCATTAGGTCGAGTTTGGCTAACGAAAGAATTCCTACTTCTCTATGGCAGGCTTCTGAAAAAGTTCCGAGTTCCACCATTTCACCAATGACACCAATTCTTTTGCCAGAAAATTGAAGGGGAGGAGGTAGTGCATCCAAAGCAGCTTTTACAGAAGTCAAGGCTGCATTATAACTATCGTTAATAAAAAGAATACCTTTTTTTATGACCTGTTCTAAGCGTCTTTCCGGAAGTGTCAGTGTAGGAATCACTTGCTGAATATCAGACCAGGTCATTCCAAGTGCTCGACAAGCAGAGATGGCTGCGAGAAAGTTATGTTGATTATGCTTTCCCAGAAAAGGCAAACGGGGTAATAAAGGACTTAATCCTTGCGAATCTCGAATTTGCAGATGTTGATCTTGTTCACGCAAGCAGTAATCGGCTTGTATGGAAAGGGTGGAAAAGGATTGTTTGCGGCAAGTTCCAGTTTCATGCAAAAGTGCATAAAAAGGAATTTCAGATGGAATAAGGCCTAGCATTGTTTTTGGATGTGTCAGGATTTCTCTTTTTGCATGTGCAATATTTTCTAGTGAGTGGACTCCAGCGACATGCACAAGTTCAAGGGCTGTGACAATGGCTATGTCAGGAGGGGCGATTTCAATGAGTTTTTGGATGTGGCCTTGAGCTGTCATCCCCATCTCTAAAATCAAAACATCTTCGTGTCCGTGATAGTGATTTAATATGCTCAGGGGGAGTCCAATCTGGGAATTTTGATTACCTGGAGAAAAAGCCACGGAGAAATGCTTTTGGAGAAGCTGAAAAAGTAAGTGTTTAGTGGTTGTTTTACCAACAGATCCCGTGATGGCGACAATTTTGACTTGCCGTTGTTTTAAATACTCTTGAGCTAATTTTTGTAGAGCTTCTAAAACATCGTCAACACCAAGGATGGGCATGTGAAAATTTGTTTTGTTTTGACGAAGAAAATCGTTTGAAACAATGGCAGCAGCGGCTCCTTTTTTTTCCACTTCATTTAAAAAATGATGTCCATCCGTTTTTTCACCTGGAAGCGCAATAAAAAGATCATTTTTTTGCAGCAAACGACTGTCCACGACAACAGAAGGTGTAAATGAATCAATTTCTGCAGGAAACACGGGACTATTTAAGATCTGACAAATTTCATGGAAGGTGAGTCTGTTTACAGACATAAAATCTCCTTGTAAAGCGTAGATTAATCGATCTTCTCACACAAAAGCAAGGTGTTGTTTGCAAAAATAGAGATGCGTTATGATGGATAAAAAATTAAATAAGGAAATGATTCATGCAACCTCCAAATTGTGTTGTTAATTTCTCAAATGCCTGATTGTGCACTTTTATTGAGACTGCATTTGGAGAAAAATTCTAGCGATTTTTTGAATTTTTCAGTGAAAAGCTGCCGCCTCACTCAGTATGAACCCGTGCTCAATGCGGATCAAGAAGTGCTCAAAGATAAGTTTGGATTTTCAGAATATAATGGGAGCGTAGTCCCAGAAATTGAAGAATTTTTTGTTTTACACACAAATTCTTCAAGCTTTTGCAGCGAAGATTCAGTGGATTGCTATCTATTGTAGTTAAAATAAGTGGGTTATGAATGGTTGATAAAATTAATGCTTTCATTTAGAATCAATTTTAAATTAATCAAAATATGAGCAGATAATGTCCCATACTAAAAAAACTTTCAGTTTGCCGATTGCAGGATTTCTGATTTCCTATCAAATTTTATTGCTTGCAAGCCTTCCCTTTTATTTCTATTTCACGCTTCCTTCGTTGGCGATGATTGCAGTTTCATTTGTTTTGCTTTATTTAACAGGGCTAAGCATTACAGGTGGATATCACCGTTTTTATTCTCATCGCTCATTTCGAACAGGAAAAACTTTAGAAGCCCTCATGTTGTTTTTTGGAACAATGGCAGGCCAGGGAAGTGCTTTACGGTGGGCTTTTGACCATCGTCGGCATCATGCGTACGTAGATACAGATGAAGATCCTTATTCCATCAATAAGGGATTTTGGTATGCACATTTTTTTTGGATGCTGCACAAACAGAAAGAAATTGATCCAAAAGTTGTTCCAGATCTTATTCGAAATAAATTGGTGATGTTCCAACATCACTTTTATCCAGCTTTAATGTTTGGAAGCAATATTTTGGTTTTTCTTTTAGTTGGATGGTTATTAGAGGATTTTTGGGGGGCATTTTTTGTTGCTTGGTGGATTCGCTTTTTCTTATTACACCATTTTACTTGGTTCATTAATTCTCTTGCCCATACATGGGGAGACAAGCCGTTTTGCCAAGAGCAGTCGGCGGTTAACAATTACATTTTAGCTTTATTGACTTTTGGAGAGGGATACCATAATTATCATCATGTCTTTGCACATGATTACAGAAATGGCATTCGATGGTATCACTTTGATCCTACAAAGTGGTTAATTAAAGGTCTCAGTTTTTTAGGTCTCACACATGAGTTAAAAACTGTCGATTCCTTTACCATTCAAAAGCGGATGATTCGGGAAAAGAAAAACCTTCTTCTCGAGCAAGTCAAAGAGTTGTGGTATGTCAAACGAGAAGAGATTGAGGCAAAGATTCATGAAATATCCGATCGAATCGAAACCGATATCCGAGTTTTAAACCAGTTGAAAGAGCAGTACTTAAAGATTAAGGAAACTACACCATCTTGTCGCGAACTCTTAAATGATTTACAAAACGAGATGAAGTGTTTGCACCAGCGCATGCAGGAAGATTGGAGAGCTTGGAAAAACTTGTGTTCATGCATCACACATTTAAAACCAATTGAGATATAACTTTTTTTAGTCTAACTCGGAATTTGGAACTTTCTTTCTTTTTTTTCTGAAATCACTTGACTGGATCGCACAAAGTCAGGTATAACCTGGTATTTACAAACGGTGGCATGGCCAAGTGGTAAGGCAGAAGCCTGCAAAGCTTCCATTCCCCAGTTCGAATCTGGGTGCCACCTTTTCTTTCCTCAAGTATTCCCTTATGCTTTATCTTATTGCAACTCCCATTGGAAATTTAGAAGATATCACGCTTCGCGCTTTGCGCTTGCTTAAAGAGTGTGATTTGATTCTGTGTGAAGATACACGTCAAAGCTCCATTTTACTTAAGCACTATGAAATTCAAAAGCCCCTTAAAAGTTTTCACAAATTTAATGAATCGGCGCAAGAGCAAGAAGTTTTAAGGGCTTTGCAAGAAGGCGTTAAAATGGCGATGATTTCAGATGCTGGAACTCCCTCAATCTCCGATCCAGGTAATCGCTTAGTTGAAAAATGTGTTGAAGAAGGGATTGAAGTCATTTCCATTCCAGGACCTTGTGCGGCGATAACAGCGTTAGCATGTTCCGGTTTACCTACCGATCTCTTTCAATTTTGTGGTTTTTTACCACGGAAAGCACAAGAATTGAAAAGAGCATTGCAAAAGATTCTCCAATACGAGGGAACCTCTGTTTGCTATGAATCTCCCCACCGGCTTTTAGATTTTCTCCAAACCGTGCATCTTTTAGCCCCTACTCGCTATCTGGTAGTGGCACGTGAGTTGACCAAGAAGTTTGAAGAAATTCGACGAGGCACAGCTCAAGATTTAATCACGCATTGGGAATCGCATCCTCTGAAAGGGGAAGTTGTTGTGATGATTAAGGGAGAAGCAGCAGACGATACTCAGCAGTGGGAGCAGATGTCTCCTCAAGAACACGTCCAATTTCTAGAAACTCAATATAGCCTATCTAAAAAAGAAGCCATCAAGCTAGCAGCTGAAATGCGTGGTATTCCTAAGCGTGATCTATATCGACTCTGTCTTTCTGATAGAGAAATTATCGATTGAGTCATAAATAATCATGCGATATGATTTATCTCTTTTATTTTGTTAGAGTTTAAAAAATGAAGCCTGAAGATTTAAAATCTCCTTTTCGTGAAGGGGAGCGTAAAGTTTTGATTCAAGATCGCGTGTGGTATATCCCTTTAAAAGGGCTATCAGAATCCGATCCGTTTCGTTTCCCTGGTTGGGAAGATCCTGCGTTGTTTGGCAATTCATCTCCTGTGTATGTGGAATACTGCAGTGGGAATGGAACATGGATTGCCGAAAAGGCGGCCGAAAATCCGTCTATTAACTGGGTCGCGGTCGAAAAGAAATTCGAACGTGTTCGAAAAATTTGGTCAAAGATTAAAAACCTGCAACTTCCCAATCTTATTGTGATTAGTGGTGAAGGATTACTCACAACAGAACGGTTTTTTCCGCAAGAAAGCGTGGAAGCTGTTTACGTTAATTTTCCTGATCCTTGGCCCAAAAAACGGCATGCCAAAAATCGCATCATTCAACCTATATTTGTACAGCAAATCGCGCGCATTTTAAAGCCATCAGGCTCTTTAACACTTGTGACAGATTCACTAGAATATTCTGCTCAGATGATTGAAGTTGTCAATGGTTCCGTAGATTTTAGCTCTTATTTCCCCGCACCTTACTATAGTGAAGACGTGCAAAACTATGGAAGCTCTTATTTTGAACAATTGTGGAAAGAGCAGGGGCGTATCATCCGTTATCACCAGTTTCAGAAAAAGATCATGGAGGAAGCCTGCTCGTTTTAAAGTGGAAAGATATGGAAAATCAACAAATTAAAATTTACAAACCCATGGTCCTTTTTTCTGAGATTCCTACAGGATATCAAGCTGTTTTGATCTCATTGGATGGAACTGTCAAAGGGAATTTAGATTGGAAGAAAGAGAAGGAATGGGCATCTCAATGTATTGAAAATGGATTTTCTATTCTTTGGGAAATTAAACTAGGTTTGTTTTCTGCGCTTTTAAAACCCATATCTCATAAAACACAGTTTTTATCACTCGGTTTATCTTTAGAGCATTTTTTGCAAGGCCCTTGGACAGAATTTCATGCGCATAGTCTCGGGCTTTGTCTTTACCAGGGGAATGCTGATTTTAGTCAAAATTTTCCATGGGAAGCTGAACATATCGCACATTTTCAAAACTGGTTACAAGATCTGTACGGTGACGTTGAAAAGTTGGAGCAAGATACTGGCATAGCCGTTCATTCATTTGTAGAGGTCGATCCTTTACACGGTACTCTCAATTCTTTACGAGCGCTCTTTTGTCGCGATTTGGCTGCAGACTATGTGGACTTATTGGCGGGGCACATGTCTCAAGTTCTGCCCCTTTTCCTTTTAATGGATGCGACATCTGTTCAATGTCCTGGTCTGCAAATGCAGCTATTGTTAAAAGATCGTTTTCCTCGTTTTGAATTAGGTGTTCGAGGATCGCGCATTGGAAATCCGATGATGAGCTGGGATGGGGAAGCCTTTCATTATCCCACCAGTCCAGAAAAAGAAAAGATGGCCGTCTGCTTGCCCGTGTTAAAGCATAGTCAACCTATTCATTTTCAACAATTAAGCAAAGCTGTAGAGCTTTTAAATGCGCAAGGTCATCCTTTCCGGATGATTTCTGAGCATAACATGACCCATGAATGGGACGAGTTGGATATGCTCTTCGTATTGCCTGATTGTTTGAGCGGAGAAGGAAAGCGCAAGCTCATGGGATTTTGTGCTGCAGGAGGACAAGTTGTTTCCCTAGGAAATCGTTTAGGGATACCTGACGAGCTTTCATTTGAAGAGTGGAAAGCGTTGCATAGCTAGAAATGGTAGCTCTGCATGCAATGGATTAGACAAGTCTGCCATCATCCTCTTTCAAAACTCCTCTTTCTCCCGTTTCTCCATTCGCTCTCTTTCAATTGCTTGCAGCAACCGATGGTTGAAGCCAAGGTTTGAATACTCTAAAAAATGTCAGCAAGTTTCGCTAATAATTCGTCATGATTTTGAACCTTCTTCGGCCTGTCTCAGCAGTTAAAGTTTCCATGCAATTCGCATTGCGCTTGCATCTTTTTTAAAAAGTTGATATTTCTCTGCTTCAAACATTATAAAAGGTTTATATATATGACAAGTTCAATCTCAACAGATAAACAACCTTGGGAATTATACCAACAAATTGAGGCGACTGTTTTGTCCAGGTGCGAACAGCATAAGGTCCATAAGGGGTCAGAAATACATCAAGCGCTTCAGCGTCTCTATGAAGCGGTATTAATTAAACACAATTTGGAAGAAACGGATCATAAACAAAGCAAGAAATTTTTTTTGATTACGGTTGACTCTTGTGCTGTTAAAAAGATGAAATTTTCAACAATCAGTGAGATGATTCATGCGCGAATTCCAGAATGGGAAGACGCGATAGAATCGACTCCAGCAACTCCGGATGGGATGGGGGACTGGCATGGTGGAACTGATGGGCGAGAAGCAGGGTATTATCATAAATATTCTCTAGACAGCGAGCTTATAAAAAGGCTTGGACAGGACTATTTCACAATAGAAACTATTTTAAATACTACACCTTTAGAGGCATGGAAGATATACAAAACTGTTGAAAAAGTTGTTTTGGTAGAGCGTGATAGACTTGCATCAAGTTCAGCTTCACAGAGAACTTCTCAAGAAAAAGTGGAGGAGATTAATCAAGCCCTTACACGATTATGTCAGGCTGTGCTATGCAAATATCAACTCGAAAAACCTGCTGATTGTACCTTCCAATTCAACGCAAAGATTGAGCAAGACCATTTTGTAAAGATTGATCTTTATTCGAACAATTCAATGCTTGATGCTAAAATCCAAGAAGTGGGATATCCAAAATCACTATCTCTTCGTGAAGTACTTAATATCGCAAGATCTAATTTTTTTAATTTATCTTGTTTCGAAGGAATGGGACCTCTATGGGGAAAGACAAGAGCCCTGGAAAATGTTGAGGCAGCCTTGAAAGATATATGAAAGACAGAAAAATATAATTGCTAATTTGCTTTAAAAGATTATTGATGTGCATGTTGTAAGCTAAACATGGGTACTATAATGACAACTGGGTCAAGTCCTGTTTGAATATGTTTTTCTGGTAAGTAACCATTTCTTACTGCTGGAGATTGATGGGTAGATTCCTTCGACTGTTTGTAAAGCTCAAGATACTCTTATACTTCAAATTCAATAGCTTGCTGTAACAATTTTTGAGCTCCTTTTCGAAAAATTTCTTCGAGAGAATTATTTTGTTCATTTGTTGATGGCATTTTTTTCTAAAGAAAAGCGAAAATTTTCCATGAGCGCATTCCCATTTAGTTTTTGTGATAAAAAACATTTTAAGGATGCGCTCTCTTTTTTTTCATCTCATACACAACCTTTGATCATATCTCTGGTGAATTTGCGGATCAACATACGATGGCAGTCGCAAAGGACCATGAAAAATCAAGCAAGTCTTGGACAATTGTGAGAACAGTGAGCCAGTCATATAACCTAAACCATTCAACCACTATGGATAAGATGACAAGGCATTTATAGTTAAAATGCTGTTGGAATTTAATGAACTTTGATGGTAGAAATGTAGGGCCATTACAAACTAGTGCGCAATTATTATTAAAGTTTTATATTAAAGGAGCAAAACTATGACTTTGGTATTAGAAAGATTCGAAGCATTAGATCCAATAGTCAAATGTAATTTACAGCAACATTTCCTAAATCTTCGTCGTCAAGCAAAAGCACCCGATGCACTTATAATTGGAACAGCTGAGCAACTTGGTGTAGCAAATAAAATTTCATCTAGTGATAAAGTTGCTGAGTGTTTTAGTAAGGATGGAACTCCACGTTGTTATCCAAATCTTCCTGCGGGCAGCCATTTAGTTGCTTTTGTTGAACGATTGTTAAAGGTTCAGGTAGAGGTTCAGGTATTTGTTGTTTATACTTTAGAACAAATGATTCAAATGCAAAAACACGCAAATTCTGGATTCGTAAATCGTGTTTATTGGCGTATCTTAGAGATATCAAAAGAAGTTGAATCTGATGTGTTGAAAAAAACATGACGATTCACCCGTTAGTTAAACGGTTAATATTAAACCGTTTAACTTTTTTTGCTGTAGTTACAAAAATTTAGAAGACCTATTTGTTAGTACAAATGAAGAATTTAAGATGCTTAATTTATCCGATTATGAAAAACAATCGAGAGGGCTACCTGCTCAAAATGAATTTCAAATAGCGATAGCTTCAGTTGGCTGATGCTTCTACTTTCTTGAGGGAAACAAGTAAAGTTGGAACTGTGGTGGTTTGATCTGTTCAGTGGCTAGTTTAGTTTTCAATTTTGATCCAACTCTTGTTTTTGTTGGATAGCTGTTTGTGGGATTTCTTGGCTTCTTACTAGAACATGCTCAAAAGCTAGAGCCTAAAGCTCAACATATGATACGGCATTTTATGGAATACGAGATGGAAAGTCAATCTAACATTTTAAGGAGTAATGATGCATTATAGGGGCGGGTTAACTCGAATCAATTGCACAAAAGCATAAGCCATGCGAGACTGTTCATATTTCGAAATTTTTTGAATAATAGGTTCAAATATTGCGATCCTTTTATGCCTGGGAGACCATCGATCAAGATGTTCATTTGCAGGCTCAAGAGCCGCTTCAATCAGTCATCCATTCATTTTCTTTTGCTAATGCCTTAATCTGCATGTTGCCAAAAATGTGGTGCTTAGCTAGAGAGTCGAACCAGAAACATCTTTGAGAGCTGAATGTTCTTTCTTGATCAAAATACACTGAATCCGCATGGTAAATGATACATCCATCTTTACTAAATCGGAGCATTTATCATGGTGTCTGCAAATCCACAAACCATTCACAAGCTACCTTTTAATCAATTAGGAAGTGTCAATCGTTTAAAAAAGCTTGCAGAAGACCCTCTAGATCTACGTAAAGAAGGTGTTTTAACTCCGACAAGGTTGTCTAAATTCTGTGCAGAAGCCGCTGGTTACAAGTTTTTATATGGAACCGAAAAAGTCACCGAAGAAACGATACATACACTCTTTGAACTCGCTCAAGAAAGAAAAGTATTGGAAGAGATGCAAAAAATGCAATCAGGGGAGATTGTGAATAAAATTGAAGGCTATCCCTCTGAAAATCGTTCTGCTTTGCATACTGCGACGCGAGATTTCTTTGAAGATCCCCAAAAAGGGGTGCGTGCTGCTGAAGCCGCGGCTCTAGCTCGCAAAGAAGTTGATAAGCTGAAGCTATTCATGGAGAAACTGGACAAAGAGAATCGTTTTACAGATTTAATTGTGATCGGAATTGGGGGATCAGATTTAGGCCCAAAAGCTCTTTACTTAGCATTGCAATATTTGCAGAAAAAAGATCGCCATATCCATTTTATCTGTAATATAGATCCAGATGACGCCTCAATTGCTTTGCGCGATGTGGATTTAAAAAAGAGTTTAGTTTTAGTTGTTTCTAAATCAGGAACAACACTTGAAACATTGACCAACGAGGAGCTTGTACGTGCACGTTTCCAAAAGCAAGGGATCAAATCGGAAGAGCACTTTATCTCTGTCACTATTCCGGGAAGTCCTTTAAATGATCCAAAAAAATACCTAGAATCTTTCCATATGTGGGATTGGATCGGCGGACGCTATTCAGCTACCTCCATGGGAGGAGGCGTGCTTCTTTCCTTCATGTTTGGATTTGATGCATATTGGGAATTATTGCGTGGGGCAAATGCTATGGATAAAGTAGCGCTCAGCAAAGATCTCAGCAATAACCTGCCTTTGTTAGGAGCTTTATTTGCCATTTGGAATCACAATTTTCTGAATTATCCTACAATGGCGCTTATCCCTTACGCTCAGCCTCTTTCCCGTTTTTCAGCACATATCCAGCAAGTTGAAATGGAATCCAATGGCAAAAGAGTCGATCGCAATGGCATTCCTGTTGATTTTCAAACCTGTCCTGTTATTTGGGGAGAGCCAGGAACAAGCGCTCAACATTCTTTCTTTCAACTCATCCATCAAGGCACTTCCACCATTCCATTAGAATTTATTGGTTTTAAAGAGGGGCAAATGGAAGATTTTGCGTTTAAAGGAACTTCTTCTCACGAGAAACTGTTGTCTAATTTATTTGCACAGGCTTTAGGATTAGCTTTAGGACAAAATAACGAAAATCCGAATAAAGTTTTTCCTGGGAATACACCCTCTCACATCTTACTTGGAAAAGCTCTGAATCCTCATTCTCTAGGAGCTTTACTGAGTTATTACGAACATAAAGTGGCTTTTCAAGGGTTCATCTGGAACATTAATTCTTTTGACCAGGAAGGTGTGCAACTCGGAAAAGTATTAGCTAATCAGATCATCGAGTGCTTTGCAGCTAAAAAAGAGTCGACTAAAACACCGAAACAGTCTTATCCTCTTGGGGAAGCTTTTCTAAAACATCTAGATGCGTTTAATTGATTTTATGGCTATTAAATTTCCTTTTCTGATTGAAGTCCCTAAACGTCATGCCGTGTGCTTACTCGGGCAAGAACCGTTCACGCCTGGAATGGAATATTGTTCCGTTCTAGTCGAAACAGCTGAAATGGGCGAGTTTCAACGCAAGGACTATTGTCTGAGTTGTTGGGAAAGGGAAGGCAAAATCTCTGATGATAATGCAGCTTACTGGAAAGCAAAAGTTCCTAAGCATCCTTTGAAAGGGGCGACTCCTTTAATTACTTATGAAGAAAAAGCGATGGAGCTTTTTAAGGCTGCAGCCAAAACCAGTGGGGAAGAGGAAGAGGCTTTCATTTTAGCGTTATGGCTTATTCGAAAGAGAAAGCTTGTCCTACGTCACTGTTTTCACGAAAAGAATGGGCAAGAGGTAAACTTATATGAAGATCCTCTTTCAGAAGAAACATTTCCCATTCGAAAGGTCCATTTAGAAAAAGAAAAGGTTCTTGATTTACAGTCTAAGCTATCAAATAAACTGCGTCCATGAATCCAGAAGAATCGACATTAAAAGCACTTTTTAGATCGGAAGA
>NZ_JBFWIR010000064.1:0-18585 GCF_050255895.1 Parachlamydia sp. | reverse complement strand
TCTTCCGATCTCCCTAGCCTTTTGTCTTTCAAGTACTATTTTAGAAAAAAAGTCCCAAAATTCAGAGGTTTGCATATACTCCAAATCTAGTTTGGTTGTATCTATTTTTTTTAATCTTTCATCAAATTCCCTGAAGGTAATTTCTTTGCGTGCATTCTGATAACCTTCCCAAGCACCTATCAAAGGTCCCCCTACATATGGTATAGAAGAAATAAGTCCTTTTGCAGCTCCGCAAATGCCCCCCTTCATCTCTTCTTTGGTTAGTTCTTTATCAGCATCTATATTCAATTGTTCTAACATGTTAAATTCTTTTAAATTTGTGTGCGGCTTTGAAGAGTTTTTTTGCTAATTTGTTCTGCCTATTTCCACTCCAAGTTGCTTTGCATATAAAGCGTGATATAAAAGTCCCTTAGATCCCATCCCTGTGATGATCCACGTTTTTGCATCGATTTTTTCATAAAAAGGGAGATGATTTTTTGAAGCAATACGCACTCCGGCATATCCTTTCACAATTTTCATGGTTTGTATAGCAGGGAAAAAAGCAGCGGCTTTGGGAATGATCTCTTGGATAGCTTGTTCAAGATCTACTTGCAAATCAGTGAATTGCTTTTCAAAAGTCGACCCGACTAAACATGTTTTTCTATCTGGAGACATTGTTAAGTAAGCTTGCGAACTCAGAGGAAATGATAAAGGCGCTAATCCTTGAGGCCACTCTAATTCCAATAATTGCCCTTTAATTAATGTCAGAGAATAACGTGTCGCATCAATCAATTGCATGATCTCACCGCCTGCCGCTATAACCACACAATCAAACTGACTTACTTCATCCAAACGTTTGATTTCTTGCTGCAAAAATTCCGCACCTTTTCTTTTGCAGGCTTTCCATAAGCCTTGTAGATAAAGATCGGAATAAACAGCCATAGCGGTGTGAATAAAAATACCTGCTATCGCTTTGACTCCAGGAACATGTTGCTGACACTGCGCTTCAGAAAAAAATTGGACATCTGAATAACGAGTAGAACTGAGCGTAAAATCGCTCACCTGCTGGTCGTTCAAAGCTAAGCGAAGTAACCCGTTTCGATCTGCCACAGGCATACCTAATGCCTCTTCAGCGATTTCAATGAGATGGCAAGACTCTTCCCAACCTTCTTTTCCAAAACGATTAAGTTTGGCATGCGCGCCCGCATAAGGGTGCAGTAAACCGGCCGCCACACCTGAAGCTCCCCCTCCAATCCCTTTTTTGTCAAAAACTGTCACTTCAAAATGGGGCTGTTGCAAAAAATACCATGCAGCTGCGAGCCCACTAAATCCAGCACCAATGATCGCAATGCGCATCGTTTCTCTCACACTTTAAAATAGATGGCTGCTAATGCAATTGAATTAAAAGCAGCATGAAGGCCAAAAGGTGCCCAAATTGATTGCTGCCGTTCTTTTACATAGCCTAAAAAACAGGAAAGGACAAAAAGAGTCCCGATGAATTGAACATTTCGAATGCCTTGCTTATCTGCATAATGGAAAAAAGCAAAGATCAAAGAGGTTAAAACAATCCCTGAAAATCTTCCAAGTTTTTGCTTGATCCAGGTTTGCAAATAGCCTCGAAATAAAATTTCTTCAGCAAACGGAACAAGAAATAAAACGGACAAGCTTGTCACAAGGAAAAGAGAAGGATTATCTCTAATCGCAACAATTTTTTCCACCGGCACCTGTTCGATTGGTGGAATGTGAAAAATCTCAAATACGACTTCTAAGATTTCATTAAAAAAATTCACTAAGGGATAGCAAATCACAAGCGCTAGAACGCCCATTCCAAAATCACGCAGGCTGCGTTGGACTGAACTTAAGCCATTTTTTCCAGCTAAAGCGTCCCACATAGAGGGCCCCCAAAGATAGCTGTAAAAAAGGATACTTGCAACGCTACAAAAAATAAAGAGAAGATCCATCCAACCTAGAAAGGTAGGGCCCAACACTTCGTCAATAGCAATGTCTTTAAAAATGGGAATTCCCTTGTTGATCAAAAGATAGACTCGTACAAGCACCGTAATGACAGCGTTTATTCCTAAAAAAACCGCGAAAACGCCTAATAACTTTAAAAAAGAAAGAGAGGAATGGTCAGAAAAAAATGGATCGTCATCATAGGGTAGCTTATAAAATCCCCCTAGATAAGCGATCCAATTAATGATTACACCCGTCAGAAGAAAGAAGGTCATCACCCCCACATGGGGCAGAACAGCTTCTTGAATGATCCCTTCCACTTCTAACCTCGTTTAGTTTTGTTCTTTTTTGATGCTGATGATCTCAACAGTTTCTTTTGGGACATCTCCATGACCCGCATAAGAACCCGTTTTAACTTTGCGAATTTGATCTACAACATCCATGCCACTAATAACTTGCCCAAAAACACAGTATCCAAAATCACGTGGTGTTTCGCCATGGTGATCTAAAAAGGTGTTATCCGCAACATTAATGAAGAATTGCGCTGTTGCGCTGTTTGGTTCGGATGTGCGAGCCATCGCAATCGTCCCTTTTTTATTGGAAATATTATTTCCAGCTTCATTTTTTATAGGAGCTTTTGTTGGCTTTTGATCAAAATCTTTCGTAAAACCCCCACCCTGAATCATAAATCCATCAATGACACGGTGGAAAATGGTGTGATCATAAAATCCGGCTGCTACGTAATCTAAAAAGTTTTTCACAGTTACTGGAGCTTCTTTAGAAAATAACTCTAATTTAATTTCTCCAAGGGAAGTCTGCATGACAACCACATCTTTTTGTGCTTTATTTTCCATTGTTTTTAACTCCTCAGGTGTTGCGAAGCCTAATTGTGTGCAACAGATGAATAATGCCAAAGCGAATCGAAACAACTGCGTTTTCATAAAGGCTCCTATATGGTTTAATGGTTTGTTAGAAGACGTATTGTATTCAAATAGTGACATTTCTTTCCTCTAAAATATGGACTTGCAGCGAATTTTGACCTTCAAAATCAATGAAAAAAAAGTTATCCTCAACTTCTGGGTAAACAAGGAAGTAAAGCATGCCTAATTCAGATATTCCCTCTCTCGAAAATTTAATGGAGGAAAAACGTTTTTTCCCCCCATCACCAGAGTTTCAGAAAAAAGCCTGGATAAAGAATGCGAAAGAATATAAAGCGCTCTACCAAAGATCTTTAAAGGATCCCGATTCATTCTGGCTTGAGCAAGCAAAGTCTCTCACATGGTCAAAACAGCCAAAACATGCGGGAAAGCATATTTGGGATTCTGATCGCCGCCTGGTTGAGCATTCCTGGTTCGAAGATGGGAAACTTAACGTGAGTGTGAATTGCTTAGATCGACATTTGGAAACAGAGACGTCTGATAAAATAGCAATTCTTTGGCAAGGTGAAGCTGACGAGGAAGTTCGCCAAATCACCTACAAAGAGCTTCATCAAGAAGTTTGCCAATTTGCCTCTATTCTTAAACAAAAGGGTGTCCAAAAAGGTGATCGAGTTTGCCTGTATTTACCGATGATCCCAGAATTGGCTGTCGCCATGCTTGCATGCGCACGTATTGGAGCAATCCACTCTGTTATTTTTGGTGGATTTAGCGCAGAAGCGATTATCCACCGGATCAATGATGCCACATGTGAATGTGTTGTCACCTCAAATGTTTCCCTGCGAGGAGGCAAAGAAATTTTTCTGAAAAGTACCATGGATAAGGCTTTAGAGTTATGTCCAACTGTTAAGCAGGTCATTGTCGTGAAAAGAAATGAAACTGCTTGTGTCATGAAAGAAGGACGCGATAGCTGGTATCATGACGAAATGAGATCTGCTTCTGCTGATTGCCCTCCCGTAACTTTAAATGCAGAAGATCCTCTATTCATTTTATATACGTCTGGGTCTACTGGAAAGCCTAAAGGTGTGGTGCATACACAAGCAGGGTACCTCCTCTTTGCAGCTATGACACATCGTTATGTCTTTAATATTCACGAGGATGATGTCTACTGGTGCACAGCAGACATTGGTTGGGTGACAGGTCATAGCTATGTCGTGTATGGTCCACTAGCAAATGGATCTACATCGCTTATGTTCGAAGGAATCCCTACCTACCCGGATGCTGGCAGATTTTGGCAAGTGATTGATAAACATAAAGTGACTGTTTTTTACACCTCTCCGACGGCCATCCGTACTTTAATCAGTCACGGGCAAGAATTCCCTAAAAAATATTCATTGGCTTCTTTGCGTGTACTTGGAACTGTTGGGGAACCGATCAATCCAGAATCTTGGATGTGGTTTTACGAAAATATTGGCCGCGAAAAATGCCCCATCGAAGACACCTGGTGGCAGACCGAAACGGGAGGAATCATGATTACCCCCTTTCCTGCATGTTTTAGCATAAAGCCGGGAAGTGCAGGACGCCCCTTTTTTGGGATTGATCCGATTATTCTGCGTCCCGACGGCACACCATGTGATAAACATGAGGGAGGGAGCTTGTGCATTCAAAAACCATGGCCGGGAATCATGCGAACCGCCTGGGGAAATCACGACCGTTTCATTAATACGTATTTTACGACTTTTAAAAATGTCTATTTTACTGGAGATGGCTGTCATATAGATTCGGATGGCGACTACTGGTTACTCGGCCGGCTAGATGACGTGGTGAACATATCAGGGCACCGGATTGGAACAGCAGAAGTAGAAAGTGCCCTCACAAGCTTTCCCTCTGTTGCCGAAGCTGCGGTGGTTCCATTTCCACATACGATTAAAGGTCAAGGTTTAGAAGCTTTTGTCACATTGGTTGAAGGAATCTCTCCTACAGATTCCCTTAAACAATTTCTGCGCGATCATGTCAAGCAAGTGATTGGGGCAATTGCAGTTCCGGAACGGATCCATTTTGCCAAAGCTCTTCCAAAAACACGCTCAGGAAAAATCATGCGACGCATCCTCCGCAAAATTGCGGAAAATGAATTGGATAGCTTAGGCGATATCTCAACACTATCAGATCCCCAAGTGATTCAAGATTTATTGAAGAATCGGGAGATCTAGCGCATGTCGATAGATGCTATATTCATGGATCGAGCCTTAGCACTGGCCACCCAGGCTCGATTGCTTTCTCCACCCAATCCTTGGGTCGGAGCTGTTATTGTTAAACAAGGAAAAATTGTGGGTGAAGGCTTTACGCAAGCCCCTGGAGAAGCACATGCTGAAATTATGGCTTTACGGCAAGCTCTGCATCAGGCAGAAAATAGCACTCTTTATGTCACTCTTGAACCCTGTTCCCATTTTGGTAAAACTCCTCCCTGTGTAAACGCTATTATTCAAGCCAAAATCGCCCATGTTGTCATCGCTTTAGAAGATCCTGATCCACAAGTGAGCGGAAGAGGGATTCAAAAACTTAAAGAGGCGGGGATTTCAGTAACTGTGGGGGTTGAGCAGCAACGAGCCACGGAGCTTCTGGAGCCTTATCTTTTTCAACGCAAAACAGGTCGCCCGTTTTGCGTGGCGAAAGCAGCAATTAGTCTGGATGGACGTGTAGCCGCCTCCGATCATACGTCAAAATGGATTACAAATGAATTGTCACGGCAAGATGCACAAAGGCTTCGGGCAGAATCCCAAGCCATTTTGATCGGCAGTGGCACAGCAAAATATGATCACCCTCGTTTAACTGTTCGTTCTTTTTCCCCGCTTCCCTACCAAGCTCCCCTGCGCGTTGTTTTAGATAGTCGCGGCACCTTAACCGACCTATCTTCTCCTCTATTTAACACAAACTTAGCTCCGACATGCATTTTAACAACGGATCGCTGTTCGACAGAAATCCGAGATATGTGGCAATCCCATGGAATTGAATCGATCATTTTATCACAGGCAAAAAATGGAGAAGGGGTTGACTTAAATGAAGTAATGAAGACACTAGGAAAAAAAGGAATTCTTCAAGTATTAATTGAAGGTGGCGCAACTTTGTTGGGACAATTTATGCATGAACAACTCATTCAAACCCTCCATCTTTATATAGGACCTAAAGTTTTAGGCTGTGATGGGATTCCTCTATTCGGAAGCTTTTCTCCTCAAACCCTGATCAACGCTCCGCAATTCCAATTAAAAGAAACCAAACGTTTGGACGATTGCGTATATCTTCATTATCGGATTTAAGTTATGAAAATATTCTTTAATACGCCTCAGTTAGATGCTCAACTATTAAGAACCCTTTCCTACGCTTATTGCGAAGGCGCGGACATCGGAGAATGTTTGTCGACAGCTGAACGCATTAAAGAAAATGATTGGGATAGTTGGCACGAAAATTGGCTGCAAACTGCTCAGCGAGTTGAACAATCCGCAGAAGTTTCAAAGCAAGCTGGTAACGTTGTAAGCGCACGTCAAGCCTATCTACGCGCATCCAATTACTACCGCACAGCCTTTTTCTTCCTATTTGGTCAACCTATAGATCCTCGTTTAGTGCATGCCTATCAATCCCATACTGAAACATTTTCCAAAGCCGCAGAGTTATTTTCACATCCGGTTGAAGCTGTCCGTATCCCTTTTGAGGGGTCCTCTCTTCCTGGCTATTTTTACAAGGTGGATTCATCTGACGCAAAACGACCAGTTTTGATTGTAAATGGAGGCAACGATAGCACACAGCAAGAAAGCTATTTAGCTCTTGCCAATGCCGCTTTAAAAAGAGGATATCATGCCTTATGCTTTGACGGACCGGGTCAAGGAGAAGCCCTCATTAAAGAAAACCTCTATATGCGACCAGACTGGGAGAATGTCATCACTCCAGTTGTCGACTTTCTTATCAAACAACCTGAGGTCAAATCAGACGCCATTATTTTAGTTGGATTAAGCTGGGGTGGACTGATTACTTCACGTGCGGCAGCTTTTGAACATCGCCTAGCCGGATTGATTGCCAATCCAGGGCAGTTTGATGCTCTAGAAAATATTAAAAAAAGTTTCCCTGAAGTCACAACTTTGCTTGAACATGATGAAAATCGCTATCTTGAAAAATTTATGACTCAAGCTCTGACAAATCCTTTCATGGCTTTTAAATTCAAAAGCAAAATGTGGGTGCATGGAGTAGATTCCCCTGTAGAATTGTTACGTGCCTGGCAAGCCTATAATCTGGAAGGTATTTCTCAAGACATTCACTGCCCTTCCCTCATATTAAATGCGGAAAATGAACAATACTGTACGGGCCAAGCCAAAGAACTTTATCAAACATTGACATGTCCCAAAAATTACTTTTTATTTTCGAGTGCTGAAGGTGCAGGAGAGCACTGCGCTGCAGGAGCATTATCTACCTTTCATCAGAAAGCATTTGACTGGCTCGAACAACTCCTTGCTCCACATTGCCAGCTTCCTTCTCCTGATCATCTCTATTCTATGTGAAGTTAGTTAAGTCTTTCTAAAATCAACTAATTGCAATCATTCCTCATTTATTTTAAATTATAACGTTTTAGTTTTTAAATAATATGATGAGAATGCAATGCAAGTTCCTGTAAATTTTTTCCCGCCTCAAAATATTTCTTCATTACCATCCCCTTTCCCAAATACCAATCCAATAACCATACATGCTACAGATAAATCATTCACTATCGACATTAAAACTTTGGAACTTTTTGGAATGTTCAAGAATGAATTATCTTACAAAAATTCGGACATCCTCTGTTCAAAAGAAGTGACTTTTACTTTCGATAGCGCAACGATTGAAGCGATATGTACTTATGTGAGTGATAAAGGAGGTTCTCTCTATTTAAGGGATTTATATAAAAGTTCAGATTTAATGCTTTTTATCAATTTATATAAATTTGCGCGTTGCTATTCCATGGATAATTTAGAAGAATCATTAAAGTGTTGCCTCTTTTCTGAAAAAAAATACATGGATTGGGAAGTTTTTTTTAATTTACTAGATGAAAATGCATTTAATTTCGATCAAAAAAAATTCATCTGCTTTTTTGGGCTTATAAGCTCAATAAACGAAAGTGAATCCATTATTGCGGATAAACTATTTAAGCATTTTCTTTTTGTACTGCATCACAATCAATTGGAAGAAGGGATTGATGAGTTATTTTCTTGGATGCCATATGAATCGACAAGTTACCATAATCCAACGTTTTTATCTATCTCTCTCAGTATTCTTTTTTTCATCCTTTCAGATGAAAAAATTGTAAATTCTAACAATGCGCTCGCAAAAATAATTTTTTCTTTAAGAAAACTTATCCCAAATATTTATGACAAAAAGCCAGAACATCTTTCTCGTATTCCTAGTGAAAAAATTGATCTTGCTTTTCCCATTTTACTCCACTTATTCCATATAGCGGGTAACATCAAAAATGCTGCACTTGCTAAACATCTTTTTGATGTTGTAAAGTCAACCGTCAATCGAAACCAATTATCCTTTAATAGTTTTAGTTTTCTGAGACCAAACAAAATCAAGTTCAAACTTCAAGAAAGTGTCGTTGCAACACTCATTCTACAAAAAATTTTACCTTTTGCATCTTCTATGCCTCTAGAAGAGTCTTTCCATGTCATCAAGGATTATATCGCCTGTATTCACTTTATTGAAATTAATGCTGTCATTCTTAACCCCAAACCTTCTGAAAATTTTTCTTCAACTGTTTTTTCGTTTGATCCTACATCTTTTCTATCTAATGCCATAGAAATTGTCCTCGAACTACCGATCTGTCAGGATCCCTCTATTAAAGCGATGATCCAAGAACGCTTTTCTTTTATCAAAAAACCTCAAGATTTTACTACAGATGCGGTGTCTGTAAGTGAGCGCATGGATGTCGCACACCAGGATTTTCTGGACTCTTTAAATCGTATAAATCTTAATCTAAATCAAGATATCACCATACTACCCACTCTGATTGAGCCTAATCTAGGTAAAGCAAACCTAAAATCCCCCCCTTACTCTTATGATAGCGAGGCTATTCAACAGATTATTGCCTTTTTGCATGAAAAAAAAGCACATAAAGCAATGCGAGTCTTTCGCAAAGCGGAACAAAACACTCCCATAAACCTGCGTGAAAAATGTCAACTTAATCTCATTCAAGAAATTTTAGCCATCAATCCAGACACTGGAATCCAACAAGCTTTTAAATTTATCCGATTGTTTGAAACAGAAGTGCGTAAAGTATTTTTAAAAGCTATCATGGAGCACGCTGAAAATAATCATAATTTTTTAGACATCTTTAAGTGTTTGCAAAAACAAAACGATAGCGAATTACTCAAACTTTTTTATGATGAATTGATTATTTACACTTTAAACTTAGATGTTTCAGAAAAATTAATAATAGGGAAAACGTTTTTCACTATATTTAAAGAGAAAAATCAAGATATAAAAAAACTTCCTGAAAATCTTTCTAGCTTCTTAGATTCTCTCATTACCGATTCCCTGGATCTTGAAGTGATGCAATTTGTAGAAAGTTTTTTCCCTGTTTTGTTGATCACTAAAGATCCTAATTTTAAACGCAAAGAACTCTGTCATTTTACAAAGAAAATCAATCGATACAAACCCGCTATCTTTGCAGCAAAAATGATGCTAGGGAAAACCCATGAGATTCTTCATTACTTTGTAAAAACAAGGAGCTTTTTCAAAACTCTACGGCCTTTAAATAGAGCTATTCAATTATTGAGACACAATCCATCTTTTCACTTACCCGTGGAATCTTTTCATTCACTTAACGCATTTGTTTTAAAGCATGCTAAGTTTTGGGGAAACTGGGCAATAGCTCAATCAAATCAAATCACATTCAATCGTTTTTCTAAACAATCGATCGACATATTTAAATATTTAATTCATGAAAATTTAAAACAAGCAAAAGAGCTACAGAAAGAAAATCGGGATTATGAAAACTGCCTTATAACGGCAAAAATAATTCTCGATGAGGGAAGTTTCAATCAGTGGGATCTCCATCTTGACTATATCGAAACATTAGATGAATTCAACCTTGAACCAGAGGTGATAGAATGTATCTCAAACCTGTTTCCAAAATTTATTCAAGATGTGGAAGAGAAAAATTTGGCCCCTGAAAATCATATCAGAAGAATAGGTAGAATTTTAGGAAAGAGAAATCTTTTTAGCTTTATTTCAGATTTTTGTCACCATCTACTGACAGATACAAGCTACGTAGATGCTAAAAAAGTACGCAATCTACTTTTTATTTGTTTTTGTGTAAACATCCCTTACGGTCAACTTATGAGCCTTTTAAAGCTCTTTCCATTGAACTTTAATGTTCTCACGGCCATTGCTAATTCGAGAGCTGGAATACCTTCTTTATCTATAAACGAATTTTCAGATGCTATGAATTTTTAAAGGAAAGAGCTAGTAAAAGAATAGGAAAGCTTTTGGAAAAACCGAAGTCTGGAAATACCCTTTTAAGCCTATGTCGTGAATTACAAAAACATCCAAACAAGGATGTCAATGAGATCCGTATCTTCCTGTTTATTCACTTTTGTGCGAATTATCAAAAACCCGAAAAGTCTTTTAGATTAACAGGCTGTAACGAGAGCCTTGTCATTTGTTGACGAATCGGAATTGAGCTTCCTAAGCCCACGTTTACAATTACATAAAAATATAAGCACCCGCTGCAATGGCAGGTGCTTTGAATGTATCGACTTTAACTGATGAAAAGAAGCAGGCTTTTCAGATAGTCGCCTTCCGGATGAGCTAGATTGATCGGATGATCAGGAGCTAAATGGTGGCGTCCTATAATTTTTGCGCTTCTTTTTGCTTCTTCGCATGCCTGAAAGACCACTTTTTGAAATAAACTTTCGTCGACATAATAAGAGCATGAACTTGTCAACAACAACGAACCCTTAGGCATCTTTTGCATAGCTACGCGGTTGATGTCTTTGTAAGCTCTACAAGCAGAAATTTGATCACTTTTCTTTTTGGCAAACGCTGGAGGATCTAAAATCACTAAATCATAGTCAAGCGTAGAACTACGTAAAAATTCGAACACATCTTCACAATAAAATTCACTCTTGCACTGACTAGAATTGAGCTCCATATTGATTTTGGCTTCTTCAATCGCTTTTTCCGAAATATCCACTGAGTCAACACTTTCTGCTCCTCCGGCAACGGCGTATACGCTAAATCCGCCAGTGTAGCTAAAGCAATTAAGCACCCGTTTTTGAGCAGCTAATTGGCGAATTTCTTGTCGCATTTCCCTATGATCAAGAAAAAAGCCTGTCTTTTGCCCTTGAACAATTGATACTTTGAACCGAAGCCCGTTCTCAAAAATTTCGACTTCATCAGGAAGGTTCCCCATTAAAATATCTTGAAAAGGCTGAAGCCCCTCCTCTTTTCTAGAAGGAAGCAAAGATTTTTCATAGATTAACTGAGGTGCAAGAAGTCGGTTCAATTCTGAAACAATCAGTCCTTTTAATCTTTCCATGCCCATTGTTGAAATTTGAATGACCAAATAATCGGCATATTGATCCACAATTAATCCTGGAAGACTATCGCCCTCTCCATTCACTAAACGATAGGCCGTGGTATTCTTTCCATGAAACCAAGCTTTACGAAACTGGATGGCTTTCTCAAGATTTTCTCGAATCGTCTTTTCCGGATCCGACTCTCCAAAAGCAACCATTCGACCTGCAATAGATGATTGCCGATTAAAGTAAGCATGCCCTAATAACACATGATTGGAGGCATAGACTGGGAGTATTTCCCCATTTTCATAGGAAGGGCTCGAGGCTATTGCTCCAGAAAAGATCCAATGATGATGATGAAGAACAGCCTTTTCTTTGCCTGGCTTTAAAATAACACGTTTTTGTTTCATACCCCTTTCCACACTCCTATCAAGAAAAATATCCAACCCACAAGGAATGTGATCCCGCCGATCGGCGTCACAGCCCCCCACCACTTTACTCCAGTGCATGCTAAAGCATACAAACTTCCACAAAAAAGCATCATTCCCAAGACAAAACACCAACCAGCTGTCATTAATGCTGCCTGAGGATAAAGCAAGCAAATAAGGGCCACTAAAACAAGCGCTAAAGCATGATACATTTGATAGCGCACACCGATTTCAAATGTCGTTAAAGCCTCGGTAGCTAAACGGTTTTTGAGATAATGCGCCCCAAACGACCCTATTGTCACGGCAGCTAAGGCAAACAAAGTCCCTAATACAAGCAAAATTTTTGGTGACGAAAAAAGATTCATGTCTGTTCCTCAAACCAATGTTAGTAAATCGCAAAGTATACTTTTTCCTCTCAATATTCTCTACTTCATTTTTATCGATTTATAAATTTAATCTAGTAACAACGAAATCAAACAAATCATTAAACAATTGATTAAAAAGATAGTCTAAACATAAAATACAATGTATTTCCATATATAATGACACCGAAATTTACTATTTCAACCGAAAACTCAAAGGAAATTAAACATGAATTCTATTGGAAATTATCATACAACAAATCACTCCCAAATCAATCCACAATCTTCTTTTCAGATCCGTTTTTTATTTTATAAACTCGAAAATCTTTGTAAAAAAATCCCGCTTCATTCACTGGATGCAAAACAAAACATTTGCTCAAGAATTGTTGTCGATCTAACTAACCATTTTTCATCTTCTTTAAACATTCATTGTTTAGCTGTGGATAATCAGCCTATTACTCTAGGGTATACTGAACAGTCGAATCACAAAATCTTAACCATCGTAAATAAAAAATCTAAAGTCAGTTATAAACTTGATGCTGCAAAAGATCATCAAGTGAGATTTCTATTGGCTGAAATGAGCAAGAAGATGATGAATAAAAAGCATTGGAAACTTTCTGTATATTTTAAGTTGCAAAAATATCAAAAACGCGTGCCAGTCTTTCTAGACCAATTTTCAAAAGGTAATTTTGAAAGCGTAACCTCTCTTGATTTGAGCTACACAGATTTACTAAGGCCCGAAGTTGAACTGTTAATGGAAAAGCTTCCTCACTTACACAGGTTAATTTTAAAGGGCGCTAACCAAATTAATTGGAGCACACTTACTTTACCAAAGACTATTAGAAGATTGGATCTAAGCGAAACAAATATATGTGCAAAAGAGCTCGAAGAACTAATAGAAAAACATCCGCATATTACAGAGCTTATTTTGAGAGAGACTAACCAAATTGATTGGGATAAATTAAAATTAACTAAAATCATAAAAAAATTAGATGTCAGCAAAACAAATATTTCTATGGGCAAAATCGGGGAATTTTTCCAATCAACAGAAAAAGGGGAAATCATAGCAGATGACTGTAACAATTTTCCTCCAATTGTTTCAGTCATCACTCGATATACGTTTAAACTTCGTGAGAATCCCTGTTCGCCTGATTTATCTTTTATGAAAAAAAACTCAAAATACAATACCCCTGATTTCCTATCCAAATTTTTTAAACATGTGCTAAGCTTTCCTCAGAACCATAAGGATACGGTTTTTCGCTTGAATGGCTTTAATCTTAGTCCTGAAATCAAAGAAGAGTTAAAAAAAGCAAAACAATCGCAAAAAATTAAGGATTTTATTATAGATTAAAAATTTATCGCCCTCTAATTTTTTAGAGGGCTTGCTTCATTAATCAAGGCTTGTTAGAGTAGGTCTTTTATTCTAACAGGCCAATTATGGAAAAACCTCCCTTTCATCCTTTTACTGATATTCCCCAGGCCAAAATTGTTTACACGGGTAAACGATTTTCAGTCTATCACGCCGAAACGCCGAGCAAGAATGGAAAGCTAGCCAAGCGGGATGCAGTCATTCACCCTGGGGCTGTTGTAATTCTTCCCATTCTGGAAGATGGACAGGTAGTGATGATACGAAATGAACGGATTGTGGTAGGAAAAACCTTATGGGAGCTCCCCGCCGGAACTTTAGAACCAGAAGAACCCCCTTTAGAAACAGCTCATCGCGAACTGATCGAAGAAACCGGCTACCAAGCTTCAAATATGTCTTTTTTAGCCTCATTTTATACCTCTCCGGGTATTTGCGATGAAAAAATCTTCGCCTACATGGCATGCAATTTGAATTATCAAGGTCAGAAATTGGATGATACAGAAGATATCTCTGTGGAGATTCTCCCTTGGGCACAAATTCTGGCCTGGATCAAAGACGGTACTATTCAAGATGGAAAAACAATTTCCACACTTCTTTATTATCAAACTTACTTTCTTTAATCATCTTGAATCAAATGTATTACTTGATTTTTAAATAAAAATATGCTATTCTAATAATTGGAAAGGCCCTCAAGATTAAGGAGGAGCATATGTCAAGTTCTGTTAATAATGATAGTAGTAATACTAGTTATCAAGCTTATATAGATCAGCTTTATCAACAAGATTTGCAAAGTGCTAATGATCCTAATAATCCTGATAATAACACAGATGATGGTCCTGATTTTGGTTTAAGCAGCACTACTGCGACGTCGACATCAAAATCTTCAAAAAATGTTGATCCCCAGGATGCGGCTGTTGAAGCTGCCATTGCTGGAATTAATGCAGCTCAAGTCAACTCGCAAAATAATTCAGTATCAAGTAACACAAAAAATGCAAGTGATTTAGCCTTAGCTAGTGAATTAGGTATTGACGTGACTCAAAATAATGTAACAGATACGCAAGTTCCAACTGTTTCGAATAATAATTCTACACAAGACCCTAATAGTTTGGCGGATACGGCAACAAGACCTCATAAACATACACGTTTTCTAGAGAATCAAGGAAAATGGATTTAGGGGGCTTCGGCTCTCTAATTGGCTACCAATTCTTTGTATGAAGGATTGGTAGCCTCTCGTTTTTTTTAATCAGATGAAAAAACATGAAAAGCTTGAGCAAAGCAATTTTTGATGGTTCGGCCTAACAAAGCTAGGGCACGATACATCAATGCTCCAGTAGTCATCCCTATTAAAGCGTAAACGCCACCTTCTATCGTTAAACTCACGCCAAAAGTAAAGTTTTCTAGAGTCCCCTCTGCAATGCCCATATCGATCTGGGAAAAGAAGATAAAAGGACGACTTAAAGCTGTGCTTGTATAAAGATTACTGAGAGCAGTACTTAAGTAATGAAAACGCACCATTGCTTGCTGCATAAGCTCACCTTGGTGAACAAAATCCAAATCTCCACTCGTTAGAAACTTAGAAATTAACTGATCAATTGTTTTACCAGAAAATTGAGCAGCTTCTGCAAGAGTTGTAGCTTGAATTTTGAGCTCCGCCACATGCCCAGCTAAACGTTGGCTATATTGCTGAATAAATTGGGGAATTTGAGAGAATAAAAGGGCCCCACTTACCACACAAAGGCGATCAATAATTCCTCCAATCCATTTATGCATGTTTGCTTTTCCTTTTTATTGTCTCTTTCTAAGCAAAACGTAACAAAATTAGAAAAAAGAGAAAAGCTTAATTAGACATGCCCTTTGCAATTAGTCGTGACATAAAAGGTAAATTATGCTATATTCCAATCAAACAAAGGTCATCTCATGTTCAGCAATTTAATCAACAGCTTATCCTTTTTGCCTGTTGCATTTATTGCTCCTGTCGTGTTTGTCGTCGTGCCTTAGGGCACATATATTTTCTTTTTTTTACCTCCTATTTTTTATTTAATTGACATGTGAAAAAACCAAGCATGTTTATGCCCTTTAGGGATATGATTTTTGATTCACTCTTTCAAGACAGGATAATATGAATATTCTTTTCAGCCGAACAACCTGGATGACGGGATTGGCTATTTTTTCGATGTTTTTCGGAGCCGGAAACGTTGTTTTCCCCCTTGTTTTAGGACAAATGGCTGGTGACGAGATTTTTTCCGCTTTACCAGGCTTACTCTTAACTTCTATTGGTGGCCCTTTACTTGGCTTATTTGGAACAATTTTATATAAAGGCGATTATAAGGCCTTTTTCTCAAGGACCGGCAAAGTTCCCGGCTATTTACTCATGCTCGTGTGTGCTGGCTTGCTCGGACCGTTTGCTGTGATGCCTCGTTGCGTTGTTTTAACTTATGCGTCTTTTCATACCTATTTTCCAAACCTTTCCCTATTTAATTTTAGCCTTTTGTTTGGAATCGTTGCATTAGCTTGCATTGCTAAGCGGGATACCGTTTTACCTCTGCTTGGCTATTGGCTAAGTCCAGTCCTTTTGGGCTCTCTCACTTTAATTATCTACCTTGGAATGTCTTCTTCTGAAGGAAGTCTGCAGCCCTCTACCCAAAACTCCTTAGAAGCTTTTGGTAACGGTCTTTTAGTTGGATATGACACAATGGATCTGATTGCCTCCATTTTCTTCGCCTTCACTGTCTGGAAACTTTTGCGCGAACAATTTCAGGATGCAGAGATCAAAGACTCTCGCATTGTCAAGCAAACCACCATTGCAGCTGGATGTTTAGGTGGCATATTTTTAGGCTTAATTTATGTTGGACTTAGCTTAGTGGCAGCTTTACACAGTCCGGTGATTGATAATATTCCACCAGAATCGCTCTTGACAACACTATCCTTTCATTTGTTGGGTCCTCTTCAGGGAGGAATTGCAACAATCGCTGTTGCACTGGCTTGTTTAACAACAGTGATCAGTCTAGGAGTGACTTTTGCCGAGGTTCTGCAAAAAGAGCTATCTCGATTCCAAATGCCGTACTTTGTTGCGATCATTCTCGTGATGCTTTGCACAACTATTTTTGCTAACTTGGGATTCAGTCAGTTGATGTCCATTATTCATCCGATTGTGTCAATTTGTTATCCATCCATTATCGTTTTGACGCTTTGCAATATCATGCATGAGTTATATGGATGGAAAACGGTGAAGCTCCCTGTTTTTATCACGTTTGCTGCAACCCTAGCTCTTGACTTTTTCACTCGGCTAGGATAGGATACTAGGCTTGTATTTAATTTTTTAACACTAACTACAAGCCTACAGTTGAAGTTTTCACATTAATTTAAAAAAACTCGACGATAATCATAGCGCGCAATTGTCATGAAACTACAAAAAAAAGCCGTTGTAATTCACTCTGGGGGAATGGATTCAAGTATTTGCTTAGCCCTAGCGATTCGCACCTTTTCTGTAGAAAACGTGCTAAGTTTATCTTTTATCTACGACCAAAGACACTCTAGCGAATTGGAGCAAGCAAAGAAAATATGTCAATCTTGGAACGTCGATCACATTATTTTATCCATTCCTTGTTTAAAAGAAATCACGACAAACGCCTTAACAGACACTTCTTTACCCATTCAATGTGGGAATGGGGAGGCCCCAAATACTCTTGTTGTCGGAAGAAACGGCTTAATGGCACAATTAGGAGCTATTCATGCGCATGAGTTAGGAGCTCATTGTATATACATGGGAATTATTGGCGTTGAAGGAAACCATAGCGGTTACCGCGATTGCTCACGCGCTTATATGGATCTCAAACAAACACTTTTGCGCTTAGATCTCGATGATCATCTTTTTACAATTGAGACACCTTTAGTAGATATGAGTAAAAAGAAAACGCTTGAATTAGCACAAGAAATGGGTGTTTTAGAATTTCTTCTGAATGAAACCATCACCTGCTATGAAGGACTTGAAAAACTTGGGTGCCAGAAATGTCCGGCCTGCATTCTAAGAAATGAAGGAATCCGACAGTTTAGTGCCGAAAATCCTTCATTCAAACTTCCTTATCCTGTGACTTGAAAATTACTCCTCAAGAGGAAGAATAAGCCCACAAGCAACACGTTTGCCTGAATTACCTGCGGGTTGACTTTTAAAGTCATCTTCATCTTCATGAATGACAATCGACTTCCCTACAATGCTGTTTGGACCATTGAGAGTTATTGTTTTATCCAAACGCTCATAAAGAGCATGCCCATTTTCATTGGCCTCTAAATTGCCAAGATCCCCCACGTGCCTGTCCAAATCATCTGGGCCACCATGTTTGTGGTGGGTCGGATCATAATGTGCTCCTGCCGAGGAAGCATCTGGAGCACTACAATCACCAAATTCATGGATATGAAACCCATGCTTTCCCGCGGGTAGACCTTGCACATTTGCGACAATTTGAACACCTTCTTTAGTTTCCGTAAAGGTGATATTTCCCCAGGTTTTATATCCTTCTGTGGGGTTTACAACTGCATTTGCTTTTTTAATATGATGTGGATCTTCAGCTTTTTGCTCTGACGAATTACATGATGTCAAAAGAAAAAGGCATAATCCATAAGCTAACAGCTTTCTCATGGTTTTTTCCTCCAATTGATCTCCGTTTCTTACTCATGCCATTGTTTCTAGATTTTCAACAATAAATTAATCCAACATCGCTTGAAATTCTTCTTCTGTGAGAATTCTCACCTGCAACGATTTTGCCTTATCTAACTTAGATCCTGGGTCTTCTCCTGCAAGCAAATAGTCGGTTTTTGAGCTAACAGAATTGGTCACTTTACCCCCACGTTCTTTAATTAAGGTGGCAGCAGCCGGCCGGGTATACTGCTTTAAAGTTCCTGTTAAAACAAAGGTTTTAGCATCAAAAGGATGTCCCTTATGAGAGATAGACTTCACTTCCTGAGGCAAAACACCTCTTTGGAGAAGCAATTGAATTTCTTCTTGATTGCGCGCATCTGCAAAATACTCAACGATCGCGGTTGCTACTTTGTCCCCAATCCCTTCATTTTGCAAAAGTTCTTCAG
>NZ_JBFWIR010000063.1:0-19369 GCF_050255895.1 Parachlamydia sp. | reverse complement strand
AACGGAGGCAATGCCTCCCAGAGGAATTAAATTTAAAGCCCAATCTTTTTTTGTCCAACCATCTGTGATGGAATCGCGAAAAAACGGTCTATTATTGTTGATACTCATATATTGTTGACACTCTAATTAAGTTTAATATTTATTAATATTATCATTTATTGGATTTTTTACTATTTAATTTATATTTTAAATATTTTTTACTTGTATTTATAATGATCTTAGGGCAATGACCAAAAAGGTTGAAATCCTTAACGTGCTTTATAATCCGAATTCTGAGCTGACCCCAGAATGAACGCAGGCATTTAGTGAGATTCATCGAAGCGATGGAAGATAGAAATATTGAAGTAGCAGAGTATATCGAGGAAGAATCGGAGCTCTCATGCAAAATAATGGCTTTGCGTTATGACTAATTTGAAAATAAAGATGCCTTAATTTTCTTAGCCTACTCAAACATGCTTGAGTAGGCTTGATCGATAAGTGGTTAATTTCAGCCTATGGTTTTTGATAAGTAAGCTAATTTGATTTTAGACTCAAAGCTCTCACCATAGCATCTATTTTCGTGACTTCGTTCTTTTTTGCTTCGGAAAGTAATTAGAGAAATGAGATCTTTTCGCTTACATCTTAGTTTGATTTTAGTGAATATCTAGATGTTTTTAAATATTATTTAAAATAATTTAATTACAAAGGAGTATTATTTCTTGAGTATTAAATAATTAATTTTAATAATTAAAATTAAAAACAAAGGGGGAATTCATGAGCATTATTCTTATCCTATTTGCAGCCAGCTTCTTAGGTTTTTTTCTGCATTTGGCGCTCAGTAAGGAAGAGCGTACACTAGGAGAAAAAGCCGAGCTCTTCCTCCTTTACCAAATTGTATTTAACGTCGGCTTAATTAGTTTTTTATCATTTTATGGATTTATTTTTCTCCCAGAGCTTGTTGCGGAAAAATTAGGGTGGCCAACCTGTCCTTTCCAACATGAGATGGGAAATGTCAACCTAGCCTTCGGTGTTTTGGGGATTTTGGCCATTTGGCTTCGGGGTAACTTCTGGACAGCTATTGTGATTGGAGTATCTATTTGGCTCTTAGGAGATGCAGTTGGGCATGTAGTGGATATGGTACAAAATAATAACTACGCTGAAGGAAATGTCGGTATTCCGCTTTACACCGATATTGCCATTCCTGTGGTTCTTTTAATTGCTTTCTACTTTTGGAAGAAATACCAACCAGGAACAAATCAATGACATTGTCTTACAAGACACGCATTCAACATGATGCGGATGTAGAAAAGATTCGCGAACGCTTTCTTGAGCTTCGCGAGTCTCCTCATGATCCAACGATGAGGCAAGCACAGCCTTCGCATATGATGCGAAGTTCAAATCTCTATCGAAAATGGAGACAAGAACTTGGCTTAGATGTCCTTTCTCATGTGATTGAAATTGATCCCATTCAAATGAAAGTGATTGTTGAACCACAAGTCTCGATGGATGAATTGAGTCGGTTAACTTTGGAAAAAAAATGCATGGTTCCTGTTATCCCAGAATTCAAGGGAATCACTGTAGGGGGAGCGATCAATGGGACAGCTCTTGAAAGTAGCTCGCATCTCCATGGACTATTCCATGATATTTGCTTGGCTTATCATATTTTGATTGGAAATGGGGAAATTATCCGTGTTTCGGCAACTGAGCATCCTGATTTATTCCATGGCATTTCTGGTTCATTTGGTTCCCTCGCGATTCTACTTCTGGTAGAGCTTAGATTAATCCGGGCGGCATCACATATTGAATTAACTTACCATCCTTGCGAAAACATTCAGAGAAGCCTTGCGCGTATTCAAGATTTGCACGAACAAGCACATCCGCCCGAATTTCTTGAAGGGATTGTTTTTTCAAAAGATCAAATAGTTGTAATTGAAGGGCGGTGGTGTCAAAACGATCAATTACCCCTTTTAAATTTATCTCTTCCCTGGAGTCCCTGGTATTATTCACATGTGCGTAAAGCCTGCTTTGAGCAAGCAATAAAAGCCGAAAAAATCACCACATTTGACTACCTTTTTAGGCATGATTGTGGGGCTTTTTGGATGGCAGCTTATGGCTTGCATTGGGAGCTACTTACGCGATATTACTTGGAGGGGCGTTTAGGATTATCAGACCTTAGTTACAAAACTTTTGGTTCTTTAGAGTTTGAAAAGTTTTCTGCTCTAAAAGATCCCAGCTTTATCCAGCGCTTCTTATTGAATTGGCAACTATCTAGCCAAAAGCTTTACAATATGTTTCATGCAACAAAGTCTAGGTGGTTTGAGAATCGTTTTATCATCCAAGATTATTTTATTCCCCTAGACCATACTGAAACGTTTGTTGAATTTATTATGGAGAAGGTTGGTATTTTTCCTTTATGGCTATGTCCGATTAAATCTACAACCCATCCCCAAATTTTAGCACCCCATTGGGGAAATGGAATGTATGTAGATGTAGGTGTCTATGGGATGCCAAAGCATACAGCTTCCTTAAAGACGATCCACACAGAATTGAATCAATTGATGCAACACCTGGATGGCCGCAAAATGCTTTACAGTTTTTGCGGCTATACAGAAGAAGAGTTTTGGAGTATTTACAAAAAGACTCCTTATCTTGATTTAAGACAGCGCTACTACGCCTCAGATGTTTGGCCATCGATTGAAGAAAAGGTTCTCAATACTTTTCCATAAAAGGAATGGCGACAGAATTCATTGTGTGTTTAAGCAAAAACCAAGGGATTTTTCTCCCATAAGGAAGGTGACGAGCGTATACTGCCATATATTCTAAATAACTTTCTGCACGACGAACTTTTTTGTAAAATGATGCACCAGAGCTTTGATGAAGAATGAGTCCTTTTTCTTTGGCTTCTAGCGAAAGAATCGTGGAAAGGAGTCGATAAAGACCTGTAGATGTCGGAAGACTCGAATCATATCCAAAAAATGGAGATGTCATTAACCCATTGCGTATGTAATATCCTACTACACCATCAATACGCCCATCTTTTTTCAAAACACGGAAATGCATCAATCCTTCACTAATCAAATATTTTAAAAATTGAAGGTTTAACTGAGGATTCAATTCCGAGTATTTATCGATGTAAAGCTCTCTGTACAAATGTAAAACGCGCTCATACTCTTCATCAGCTAACTGCGTTTCATTCAAAATTTCATATTCACTTTCACGCATAAGCTTAAGATCACTTTTGAAAATACGTGTTTTAAAAACTTGCTCATTTTTTGTGTCAGTTAAAAAGACTTGCCTGCTAACAATCATATCGAAAGCATTGTCTTTGAGGGCTTGTAGAGATTGGGCATTTGTATAGGAATTGATTGAGCGAAAAGCGATGGCATGCAGGGGAAAAAGATTTTTTAGTGTATTAGAAATTAAATCAATTTCTTGCGGTGTGAATTCTGTTGCATAAAGATCTGTCGAAAATAACCAATTATTGACATAGACCACTTTGTTGATTTTTCCGGCTTTCAAAATTTTGCCAAATCCATTTAGCGCATTTTTTGCAAAGGATTGAATCCATTTCCCTTCAATGAGATGCAGGGATTGACTGGCATAAGAGATGTAATGACCATATGGAGAACAGACATAAGATGTTGTGTAAGAGTTTTGAGTCACAACGAGAGGTAAAATGTGGTCGTTTACTTTCAATATCTGCATTTCTGCATCGATATTATCAATGTAATGGGAAACTCCTTTTGTCACTAAAGGAGTTAGAAATTTGCGGGCATATTCCCCGTCAGGGGTAGCAGGCCAAATTAATTGGTCGATTGTTTTAGAATTAAAAACCTGAATAGAATTTTGACTATTGCTCATCCTGCAGCCCTATTTTTAAAGTCGGTAGATAAATTGCAAGTTAACTCCCCAGATTGTGAGTTTCGTATCTGCGAAAGAGAATGGAAAGCTGAAATGTCTTCCATAATGGCGCGATTCATAAAAAGGAACGAGCGCAATATCAATGTGATTGCACGGAGGGCAATAATGATAAGTGATAGGCAGTTCAACACGATGATTTGTCTTGTCTTGGATCTTTAATGTGGTCGATCCAAATTCCGGATCGTGCGATACCTTGCAGCGTGCGTCATACATGAACCACGCTTTATAGTTAAGTCCCACACCAAAATTATTCGCGACTTCTATGTTCGATAAAAATCCGACTGCCCAATAAGGAAAGCGGGTAAGAAAATGTAAATGGATGGGGGAGGGGTGGCGATAAGCATTTTTTTCCCATGCATAGCCAATTCCCACATAGGGTGTAAAAGAAGGTTGATACCAACATTTACTTTGAAGGGTATATCCAAAGCGTCCTTCCACATTGCTATCTGTGAACGTTGACTTTAATTTATGGCCATTCCCTGAATGTCCACAGAGTGATCCTTGTGCCCAGTGACCTTCGACGCCCCAATAAAGACCAAAACGTTTGATTCTTTCATAACCTAGGCGTCCTCCATAAATCCAACCATTTTGTTTGGTTCCACCTTCTCGCGTTCTGTGAACATGATAGAACTCTGGCCCAATGTAAAATTTATGAGGAAATGGGAGAGGTCTATCGCAAATATCCTCGCATTCTTCTGCGGATATAGTTAGAGTCTTCACGAGAATTAGATATAAAGTGGAAAAAATCACAAAGACTGTAAAGTAATATCTCTTCATATGTGCCTAGGGGTTGCACAACAAAAATCAAACTGAATTTTTATTGTAATTTTTTTTCGTTATACATGTGAAAGGAAAAGCTTGTCAACTTTTCAAGAAAAAAATCGCATCTTGGAGTGTTTAATATTTTTTTAAAAAATCACCTTGAACACAATATTTAAATTGACTATAGATCTTTTTTATCTAGATTTTAATGCTAAAGCACTTCCCGAAACTTTTTGGAAAGACATCCAAAACAACGTGTAAGGTGCATTTTAAAACAAAGGAAATAGTATGAAGGCCAAAAAAATTGCTTTATTAATGGCAGGCGCAGTGACAAGCTTGCTTCCTTCAGTCGCTTTTACAAATGAAGTTGTCCTAGATAATTCTTCAGGAGAGAATACCATCATTCAAATTCAACCTCAAGATTATTTTTTATCTACAATTGAGACGATTGGTGCTTATTTAGATCTGCAAAATTACGAAGAAAATAATGGCCTTTACTTCTCGAATGAAAAAACTTTTAACATTGAAGTTTGCATGTCTCAAGAGGGTGTAAAAGCTAAAGTTTCAAAGGCCAAACAAATTCAGCGTAATTACAATAAAGGACTTACGCAACAAGAAAGAGATGATATTCGCTATATTGTTAAAACTCTTGCGAATAACAATGTGCTTGAAATCTGGGGACATAAGTCGGCCCTAAAAAAAGCTGGAGATCGTATTGATCATGTTCATCCTCTTCGTTTTCTTGAATGTATTTTTTCCGACAATGAATTGAAAGCGTGCATGGCGAGTTTGAAAGGCAAGACAATGGTATGGGATGACTTTTTAAAAGGTTTAAAGAAAAGTTTTGGTCAAGAATCCAAAAATGGAAATTTAAACACATCCTTTATTCAAGATTTTGCTAAACGAGTCAATGTGGATTCCAGTCTTCTTATTCCACCAATCCAAAGTCAAGAGTGGGAAAAGCTTGTGAATGTTTTAATATCCAAAGTTCCAGGCGCACAGGGGGATGACCGCTATAACATGTAAAATTTTTGCAGTAATGCAGCTTAATGATAAGGATGAGACCCTCAAATTTGCAACTGATGCTTTTTAGCCATGGAGTAAGAATGCCTGATTTTTTTGAGAGACTTAATTATAGCTTTGGGAACGAAGATTGGCGTACGGAGCAGCAAGCACTGAATATTCAACCGCAAGATACGGTTTTATGTATTACTGCAAGTGGGGATCGGCCATTACATTTACTTTTAAATGACTGTAAAGAGCTTATTTCTATAGATGCAAACCCTATTCAAAATTATCTTTTAAGCTTGAAGCGCGCGGCTATGCAGGCATTTGATTTTCCAAACTATCTGAATTTTTTAGAGGGTCGTTTGGAAAATCAAGCTTCAGATTCCTTGCATAAGCTTTTGCCATTCATGGATGGTGATGCCGCGCATTATTGGATGCATCAGGCATCAATGTTAGACAAAGGAATTCTTTTTCAGTGGCATATTGAGAGTATTTTTAAACACGTTTCGATGTTGTTTCGATGTTTAAGACCAAAGAAAGTGAAGCGTATTTTCGAATTTGAAAATTTAGAAGAACAAAGGAAGTTTTTGCATGCAGAGTGGGACACGCTTTTTTTAAGAAAGCTTTTCGTCTTTGCATTAAATCCGATCTTTCCACGTGTTTTTTTTAATGATCCAGGTTTATTTGCACATGTCGATTCGACGATACAAGTTGGAGCATATATTTACGACCGCATGCTTCAGTGCTTGCAGGGATGTTTAGCTAGTGAAAATGCTTTTGTTTCCTTGATGTTTCAGGGAGCATTAAAAAAAGACTTCTATCCGCCTTATTTGACTGCAAAAGGGACTGAGGTTATTAAACCCCGATTGGATAAAATCAAAATAAAAACAGAGAATGTGATCAATTATTTAAAACGAGTACCAGACCGCACCTTTGATGCTTTTTCTTTATCAGACATTGCATCATATATGTCGAAGGAAAGTTTTGACGAACTCATGCAAGCTGTTTATCGAACAGCTAAACCCGGAGCACGTTTCTGTATTCGGCAATTTTCTTCAAACCATCAAATTCCTATTCATCTCAAACCTTATTTTCAAAGAGATATAAATCTAGAGAAAAAGCTAGAGGCTGAAGATTACTTTTTTGTTTATCGTTTCTTAACGGGAGAAATATTTGTTCCGGAACATGAAATGTTCCAGAGTAAGAACAAAATGACAAGAGGGGATCTACAAGCAATTGCGAGTTAATAAAAGAGATGTGCTTGAAAATTTTGCTTTCACGACTTCGAGATGAGCAATCTTCTCAAAGAGCAAAGCTTTAGCATTATGTCATGTAGAGGAAAGTGCCTAAATTATTTGAGCCTTTCCTCTAAATGTTTAATAAAACGCTTCCATAATAGCCTTATCCTATCTCCATCAGGCAACAATAATATCGTCATATTAGCCATTTTGGTGAAGGCGAAATGCTTCACAAATCATTGATTAGAAGGAATAAACCTCAATAAATTCTTCTTGACGGCTAATTTTTAATCCAACATAATTCCCTTCCTAATTACATTGTTTATCTTTCAAATTAACAAAATACATATTAAGCCCTATTAAGGAGACCAAGGATGAAGCTACGATCTCTAGTTATACCAGTGCTTTTCTTTGCATTTGGTTCGACAAGCTATCTTAGTGCACATAATCTCACCGAAAACAGTCCTAAAAAAGAAGAATTTAAAGGGGCTGATTATAATCTTTTGAAAAAAAAGGCACATAAAAGCGCCAAAGCAGGTCGCACTGATCAGGCTTTACAGGAAGTCAATTTGCTCATTTCCCAGCAACCTGATTCTCCATGGGGTTATAAACTTCGTGCAAACATCTACTTTTTTGACAAAAAGTATCAGGAAGCCTTGAGCGATTTCAATCAAGTCATAAGATTAAGACCCTCTTGTGCAAATGCTTATGTGGATAGAGCTATTGTTTATCTTGCTATGGATGATCTAGAATCAGCGACAAAAGATATTGAAAAAGCCATTGAAATCAAACCGATGAGTGCTTTTGCCTATTGCGTACGTGAAAAAATTTACATTGCAAAAGCTCAGACTGACATCAAAACTCGTGGCAAGAAAAAATAACTTTTCCAATAGCCACAAGCTTCTTGATCTTTTCTTATTTGCTTGTGGCTTTTGATAGACTTTTCTTGGGAGGAAAAATGATTCCAATCAAAAATATCGGATTAACAAATATCCCCACAAAAAATATTCCCCATAAAAACTCAAAAAAAGTCTCTTTTTATTATCTCCATCATAATTTCTATCTTTGCGCTGAAAGAGAATTGCAGCAAGGGATATCCGTATCTCAGGAAATCGTTTCAAAAATCGAAGCTTGCATGCAAAACATCCTCCAAAAGAAAGAAGGAAATGGACTAAAACTTTACCATAGCCAAGAAATTAATCGAGTATTTACCTTAGACCTTGCTCCGGAACTTATTTTTAAACTGAAGATTCCTGGTAGCACGCAAACAATGAAAGCTCGCTATCAAGCCATGATTCATGCTCAAACAATTATCCACATGCATCAGCTTGGATTATTGGTCATTCCAAATGCTAAATTATTCGTTCTTCAAGTAGAGGAGAAAGAGTACGAGATTATTGCAGAACGTAAACTCGATGTTAATTCAGATGAAGATATCCAAGAACATTATTTTCATATTTTTTCTGATACTCTCACTCAGGCCATAAACCAGCTTGCTAAATTTATTATTTGCTCAGGTTACAGTGATGTGACATGGCGCAACAATCCAGTTTTGCATAACAGTTTAGATACATGCGGAAACAGAAAGATTGCGTTGATTGATTTAGAGGAAAATGATGGCGCTGAGGCCGGTTTATTTGGAGGCTTAGCTAGAGGATTAGTTGGGTGTACCAATGAAGTGCAGGCGAAATCCATTGCTCTCATTGCTCACCATCATGGCTTTAGTATGCAGCTTTTTGCAAGTGCATTTTTTAGAAGAAGAAATGAGTTAATCGAAGGGCATTTGCTTAGTCAATTTTATGCCAAAAAAGGGATCACTTTGGGAAATGAATTGATTCAAATTGGTGAAGATCTTCTCACATCATTTGATCTTCAGGAAAAAAAGCTGGTTTACACAATCATCCATATCATAAATGAGCAAATTTCACTTCTAAATTCAGAGCTTCCTAAAATTCGGCGTTATGTCTATATTACTTCACCGTTTGAAGTATCAGCAAAAATTGAGGCTATTTTAAAAAAACTAGTTGAACTAGAAGTTATCTTTAAAATTGTTAAAAAAGATATCGGAAGTTATTTTATTCAAGCCTGATATTTATAAAAAATTAAAAGTTTTCTCAAAATAATATTAGACTAAATTTTATGCTGATATTTGAACAATCAAAGTTAGCTTAATGGATTAGAAGATCGCAATAGCAAGTCTGAGTTTGGTATCAAAAAGGTTCTCTCAAAGCCGATTATCGAATTGGGAAACTTGTCTGAAGAGACAATAACTCTCTGATAAAGAAAAGAGATGGGTCTCATGCGCGAAGTTATACGAATTGATGAACTAATGGCTTCTAAACGATCACTTAAATCGAGCTAACTCGGAGAGAAGAATTGTTTTTTTTGTATTTGAATCTAAATAAAAAAGATCTACGTGGTTTCTAATTAATTCAAAATTCTTATATGGTAAAGAGATAAATGAATTCCTTATTTTTTCAGGGTTATGTTGAAAAAGATAGACTTATACTTCCCAATGACAATCACGGTATTCGAATCGAAGGACGAATCGTTGGATGTATCAAAGATTTGTTCGCTTATTTTGGTATGGGAAAAGGTACGATTGCAATACAAGGAACAAACCATAAAATTTGGCGGCTAAATAAACAAAGCGCAATTAATTGGCTCCATACAATTGGGGACAAAACTGATCTAGTTGGTTTGGATCAAAAAAACAATCAAATTATTTCTGATAAAGTCACCTATTTATATGTAAAAAAAAGAGCTGAACGTTCAGCAACCTCTTGTTTTTACCTTGGGTATTTATATGAATTAGGAATTGGGGTTGAACAATCTTATGAAGAGGCTTTTCTGAATTACAAAAAAGCACTTCAACACCAAAGTCATCATCCTTATTACTTGCTTGCTCATCTCAAAATGGGGGATTTTTTAGCGAAAGGAATAGGAACACTGGTTGATAAAGACCAAGCTCTATCTCATTATGATCAAGCTTTTGGAGGTATGAATTGTCTCGTAATAGGTATCGATCTAAAAAGGCGAAAAATTCATGATAAAAACTTCGACCTGCATGTTTTCCTCGCAGATATGTATGAAGAAGGAAAAGGGGTGAAAAAATCTCCAGAAGAAGCAACCATGCATTATCAAAAAGCTGCTGATCAAGGCAATGCCTACGCCCAAGGCGCTTTAGCATTAAAATACTTAAATGGCTCTGGAGTGACAGCTTCAGTCAGTAAAGCAAAAAAGCTTGCTCACCAATCCGCTAAAAAAAGGCATCCATTTGGGCAATATGTTTTGGCCTTAATCTATGAAAGGAAGGGAGAAACACTCCTTGCAAAAAAATGGATAGAAAAAAGTGCCAGTCAAGGTTTTGCGTTAGCCCAACAACATTTAGCACGACTCTGTGCTGCAAATGGATCTAATGAGCAATCGCTTGAATTATATAAAAAAGCAGCCTTGCAAGGACTATCTGAAAGTCAGTTTCAAGTTGGAAGGATGCTTCAAGAAGAAGATGTGCAAAGATATGAGATTTCTAATGAAGATGTGGTTTCATGGTATAAAAAATCCGCTGAACAAGACAATGTTGAGGCTCAAATTGCCTTAGGGATGTTGTACTATGCGGAACAAGAAGAAAATGCATCGCTCGAGCAGACTTTGTATTGGCTAAAAAGGGCTTCGGCATTGAACCCCGAAAGAGTTAAACTAAAATTGGATCAAATGCGCAATGATCTAGAGATTGATGCTAACAGTGGAAATATTCAAGCACAGCTCAATTTAGGGGAATTGCATCGCTCAACTGACGAAACATTCAATTGGTATGAAAGAGCTGCTGAACAAGGATCTGCTGAAGCAGAATATCGCTTAGCAAATCTGTATGCAAATGAATCAGAAGCGAATGCGCTTAAGTATTATCGAAGGGCGGCAGACAAGGGGCATCCTCTCGCACAGTACCAATTAGGTATTTGGTATTTTGATGGTCGTAATCCAATGGAAAATCTCAAAGGGGCTGTTAAACTTTTAAAACAATCAGCTCAGCAGAATTGCACAAAAGCAAGAGATTTTCTCTTTAAAAGACAAATTGACGATAATGTGCAACTAAAGTCATTAAAACATGACTTTTTGGTAAAAATTGATGGGTCATCACTCTCTAAATCAATTTCTTTTATGGAATTATTTGAAACAGTTGAATATAAGAGATCTATCTTTAAGAATAGCCCTCGTTCCCTTGAATTACTTGAAAAAGACATTGAAGATTTAACGACTAGTTTAAATGCTCATCTAAAAGTCCATTTAGATTGGAGCAAGGAATTATTAGAAAAAGCCGATGAACGTTTACAATTTTCTAATAATGCGTGATCTTTTTAGAAAACAGGCAGATCCGTATAAGATTTCCTGTTTGCAGTATTCTATTTGCCATCTTATCTAGAATTTTGGTATCGACAAAATTAAAAAAATAAGTTAATTAAAATTTAAAATCTCAGAGATCTCTTCGAAATCGTATAGTGCGTAAGACGAAGGAGATTTGTATCTTTGGTTTTGTCCAAATCTCGGCCTCCTATAGGTCGAATGATACCATTTATGGAGTAGCAAGGATTTCTATGAATAAAAAGAATTTTAAGCCATTACAGCTTATCCAACAGTTCCCATTAAAAAACGATGTCTTGAATCAAAAGTTGGAACAGTATGTTGCGAGTGAGATGGAACGTACTCAAAATGATAAAAAAGAACAGCATAGCAACATCGGCGGGTGGCAAAGTAAGCGAGATCTTCATGCTCATTTAGCGGATGATTCTTCAAAAGGTTTATTGCTTGAGTTGTTTCAGAGCTTTTCAGCTCCTATGTCCCAATACATCAGTTCTTGCAGTGAGCTATTCAATGTTCAGTCAAATGAAAATTATGACTGGAATTATACAGGAGCCTGGTTTAATGTTGCTGTTCGTGGCGGTTACAATGCTCCTCATGTCCATCCATTAAGCCAGATTAGTGCAGCCTATTATATCTATACTGAAGAGCCTTCATCTGAATATCCATTCAGTGGAAGAATAGATTTTATTATCGATAACATTACTTATCACTTTTTCCCGAAACCGGGCACTCTCATCCTTTTTCCAAGCGATACTCTCCATTTTGTTCATCCTTATTACGGCAGTACCCCAAGGATTAGTCTTAGTTTTAACGTAAATAACGTCCACACTGTGCATCTTCTCCCAACATGATGAAGTAATTCACATTCAATATGGGGAAGCGAATATGATATTAAACAACGACTCCCCCGTCTAATTTAATCTTCCCCCTCTATTTCTCTATTTGATACACTCTATCGGTCAGTTAATCCACATTGTGGTTTGGAAACATTGACGTTTTTATTAAGCTAATATTATAATAAAACATAAAGTGTTATAAAAAAATTGATTTTTCCTTAATAAGAGGTGAATTTTATGTCTATTAATTTTGAGGGGAATATTGAAAGTGGAAGATTAAAATTTGATGCAAACTTTTCCGAAAACAAAGGTATCAAAGACAAAGGAATCAAGGTTAATAAGGGAATTACTAAATTTGCTAAAAATGCCTTTGCAGCAATAGGTTTAGGTGGTGGGACTATAAAAATTTTTGGTCCAGATAACAAGGCCCTTCATATCAATAAGCAAAGTGCTATTAAGTGGATTAAAGCTCACGGAGAGAAAGCTGACACTGAAAATGTGGATAAATTGAGCAGTAAAGCAGTCGGCGAAAAAGTAGCGTACTTATATGTGCAAAAAAAAGCAGGGGAAGGTTCGAGAAGTGCTCTCCTTGAACTTGGCCATATGTACGAAACAGGCACAGGAGTTAAGCAATCTTATGAAAAAGCTGTCCAAAGTTATAGGGATGCAAGCCGTGAAGGCGATCTCACAGGCTCTATAGCCCATTTGAAATTAGGTGATTTAATTGAAAAGGGACTTGGTACGGAAATTAATAAAGCTGATGCAGGCTATCATTTTGGGAAGGCTTTTAAAGGAATTGAAAGAGAAGCAAAGCAAGGCAATTTACAGTGTCAGGTTTTTTTGGCTGATATGTATGAAGAGGGTAAAGGCATCCCTAAGTCTAAGGAAGAGGCTGCAAATTTGTACCAAAAAGCGGCCGATAAGGGAGATGCTTATGCGCAAGGAGCATTAGCACTCAAATATCTAAATGGATCTGGAGTCGATGAATCCCAAGACAAAGCTCTAGAGCTTGCACGCAAATCTGCTAAAAACGGACATCCTTATGGCCAATTTGTTTTGGGTTTAATCAATGAAAAAAATCAAAAACCTAAAATAGCCGAGAAATTGATAAAAAAAGCTGCTACTCAAGGATTTGCTCCTGCACAGCAAAAATTAGCGTCTATTTATGCAGATAATGATTTACTGCCTGATGCTTTAGCCTTTGGATGGTTTAAAAAAGCTGCTGACCAAGGATTGGCAGAAAGTCAGTACAAGCTTGGAGAAATGTATAGCAATGGAATGCTTAAGAGTCCAAAAAAAGCTGCCGAATGGTATGAAAAAGCAGCAAAGCAAAATCATCTTGTGGCTCAATACTCTCTAGGGAAAATGTACTTAATGGGCCAGGGTGTTGATGAGTCATTTCAAAAAGCGATTGGATGGTTAAATAAAGCCGGATCACAAGGTTTTGGATCTGCTCAAGCAGAATTGGCAACAATTAGTCATCAACTGGAAAGTGATGCTAATAAGGGTGATCTAGCTGCACAGCTTAAATTAGCAGGGATGTTTTTACAAATAGGTGAAAATGAAAAAGCGGTTAAGTGGTTTGAAATAGCTGCAAATAACTCGCCTGAAGCTCAATTGCAACTTGGGCAGCTTTATCGGGCGGGGAGAGGAGTTGTTAAATCAGATGAAAAAGCAGCCGAATGGTTTTTGAAAGCCGCAGAAAATGATAATGCTGAAGCCCAGTATCGTTTGGGTGCTATGTATTTTGAAGGAAAAGACACAGAACAAACTTTAGAAGCCGCTGTAAAATGGCTAGAGAGATCTGAGAAACTTGGAAATAGCTCAGCTGCTCGATTTCTTAGAAATCAAAAACAGATAGATGGCAATGAATTAAATCATTATAAAGAGTTATTTTTATATCAAATTGGTAGTGCAGTAGAAGACCTATCTACAGTGTCATTTGTTAATTTGAATCAAATTTTTACTGATGAATTGGAGCGGAGGCAGGGATCGGGAGAACCTCTGAGAACTTTGTTAAGTGCAAGAGATAACCTCACAAATAATTTAAGAAAACTTTTGAATGATAACTCTGAATTGAAAGCATTGCTAGAAAAAGCGGATGAACGTCTGGCTTTTGCTCAAAGCTAAGGGATGAGGGCGTCGCCTATCAAAGTAATTTTTATTAAAACTGGCGTAAAAACTTATCTTGGGTAACAATACCCTTTTAAAAGGAGTATTGATTATGGGTTTTCTACGAAGATTTTTTGGTGGCCTAAAACACTGGGGCGATCGCTTGCAAGATTTTCTACTGCTTGCGATAAGGCTCTTTTGGGGATATAATTTTTTTATAACTGGATATGGAAAGCTAGCGAATATTGAACCTGTGAGTTCATTTTTTGCATCGCTAGGATTTCCATTTCCCACTTTTAATGCCTATCTGGCTGGATCGGTGGAATGTTTTGGTGGCCTATTGTTACTCGTAGGCTTAGCTTCACGTTTTTCAGCTCTTTTGCTATCTGGAGTAATGATTGTTGCGTATTTCACAGCTCACGCTGAATCTGTGCGTCAAATTTTCCATGATCCGGATCTCTTTCTTAGTCAACCACCTTTTCTTTTTCTATTTGCCTCTTTACTTATCTTTTGTTTTGGTCCAGGAAGATTCTCTCTGGATGCCCTTTTCAAAAGATGGGCAAAATAGTCCAACTAGGTTTTTAACTGTCGTACCAAGTCCACCATTTCTAGAGCCGCTAATGCGGCTTCTGAGCCTTTGTTTCCATGTTTAGTCCCAGCTCTTTCCATTGCTTGTTCAATTGAATCAGTGGTTAAAACACCAAAAATAACAGGAATGCCTGTTTTAAGAGCGATATGTCCTAAATTTGAAGAAACTTGGGATGCAATTAGATCAAAGTGAGCTGTTGCACCACGAATTAAAGCTCCAAGAGTAATGATGGCATCATATTGTTCACTTTCAGCCATTTTTTGAGCAATCAAGGGAATTTCGTACGATCCCGGCACCCATGCGGTGTGAATTTGTTTGGCATCCACTCCATGGCGAATCAAAGTATCGATGGCTCCCGAGAGTAAACTTTTGGTAATCAATTCGTTAAAGCGAGCTACGACAATGCCAAAACGTTTACCTTTTCCATTAAAATTTCCTGAAATCTCCATAAAGTTTTCCTTATTTTGCATTGATCGTTAGTAAATGCCCTAATTTTTCTTGCTTTGTTTGCAAATAACGAAAATTTTCAGCCGTTGCAACAGAAATTAAGGGAACACGTTCTACAATTTGTAAGTCATATCCGGCTAATCCTCCATATTTGGCGGGATTATTAGATAATAAACGAATGGTGGTGAGACCTAAATCAGCTAAAATTTGGGCTCCCATTCCATATTCGCGTGTATCGACAGGAAAGCCGAGTTCTAGGTTGGCTTCGACAGTATCGCGGCCTTGCTCTTGAAGGCTATACGCACGCAATTTATGTCCTAAGCCGATTCCTCTTCCTTCGTGCCCGCGCAAATAGACGAGGACTCCCGATCCTTCTTTAGCGATTTTTTCGAGAGCTAAATCCAGTTGCTGCCCGCAGTCACATCGTTTTGAACCAAAGACATCTCCCGTTAAGCATTCAGAATGTACGCGGACGAGTACATTTTCTTTTTTAGCAACTTCACCTTTTACAAGCGCAATATGTTCGATTCCATCTAAATCAGATTGGTAAACATAGGCTGTGAATTCCCCGAATTCAGTGGGGATTTTTGCTTGGGATACACAATGAACAAGCTTTTCCCGTTTTCTACGATAACGAATAATATCTTCTACAGAAATAAGGGGAATTTGATGTGTTTCCGCAAACTTTTTTAGATCAGGTGCTCGTGCCATGGAACCGTCGTCGTTCACAATTTCTCCAATCACAGCTGCTGGGTAGAGATTAGCTAGACGACACAGATCGACAGCAGCTTCTGTATGCCCGGCTCTTTTCAAAACACCACCAGGACAATATTTAAGCGGAAAGATGTGTCCTGGACGGCCTAGATCATGGGGGCGTATATTTGGATCGATTAAGGCCTTTACGGTTAGCATACGGTCATATGCTGACACGCCTGTTGTTGTTCCATGCAAAGCATCTACTGACACAGTAAAGGCTGTTTTACGAGGGCCTGTGTTCTCCGTGACCATTTGGGGAAGTTGCAATTCTTCAAGCCTTTCTTCAAGCATGGGCATGCACAAAATTCCGGTCGAATGTCTGACCATAAAAGCAATGGTCTCAACGGTCACTTTGTCGGCCGCAATGATTAAATCTCCCTCATTTTCTCTTTCTGTATCATCAGAAATGATCACCATTTTCCCTTCGGAAAAGGTTTGAATGGCATTTTCAATAGACGAAAGATTCATGATAGATTTTCCTTTTTTGATGCGTTTCGAAAAGGCTCAGAAAGCTTTTCCATGTATTTTGCGAGTAAATCAACCTCAACATTCACGAACATGCCTGTCTTTTTTTGTCCCCATGTTGTCACAGCTTTTGTATGTGGGATGAGCGTTACAGAAAAAGAACGGTGATTAACCAGGCATACAGTTAAACTTACGCCATCGAGAGTAATGGATCCTTTTTCTACGATGTAGCGAAGCAGGTTTTGAGGGGGGGCAATCACAAATTCGTGGGATCCATCAGGTAAAGCTCGAATTGTTTCGATGGTTCCGATGCCGTCAACATGTCCCTGAACAAGATGTCCACCAAGCCGATCATTTAACTTCACGGAGCGCTCTAAATTCACAGCATCGCCGATTTTTAATTGTTGCAAGCTTGTTCTTTGCAACGTTTCTTTTACAGCATCAGCTGCCCACCATTGAGTTCCCGAAGAATCGGAGGTAATTTCAATAACAGTTAAGCAGCATCCATTAACGGCAATCGAGTCTCCAATTTTAGCGTCGGACAAAACGAGCTCAGCGTTAATTTCAATGCGCATTCCTTTTTCAGTGGCAATCATGTTGCGAATGATTCCCATTTCTTCAATTAAACCTGTAAACATAATTAAAAAATATATTCTCCCGCAATATCTCGTTTATCTCTTCCACTTAGCACATGAAACACGCGTAGCTTGTTTAGTGTGATAGGAGAGAGCTGTCCGTATGGGACGTAGACAATTTTTTTTCCGTATCGATTTGCGAAACTTTTTATAAAGGATCGAGGTGGCTTATTGGCAACATAGGTAATGAGAGGTTTAACAGCATAATCGATAGCGGCCATTAGCAGTACTTCTGCTTTAGAGCGACATTCTGCATAATCGGGATCTGTCCATACATCAAACATACGTCTGGGTGGATATGACATCATAAAGCCCCCATATTCGCAGCGACTAATTCCAGGTCCAACAACATTCTCTGTCATGGGTGTTGCATAAAAAGCCATATCGGATTCTTGATCGTGCTCACCCAACCAGGTGGTTCGCCACGGATATTTTTCATTTTTATTGGGATCTTCGCTTTGATCTTCATCGAAAATAATCACAACAGATCCCACTCCTTCGGGTGGTTTACCCCTCACTTTAACAAAGATTTTTTTCTCATGCCAGTGTCGAATGGTTTCTCTGGTATCAATCCCTTCTTCAAGGCTTGTGCTAAAGGGACGCGTGCGAGAACTTTCATCTAATAAAACTTGCTTTCCTTTCTTCTTTAAAAAATCCCCAAAGTTTTCGACTGCAATATCCTCAGGTGGGTACGAGCAAATGCTAAATGGGCTAGGGGGTTGAAATTTAAAAGTGGAGCGATCTTTACGTCTTTTAGTGAAAAACGTGTTTTTTCGTCCGGGAAGTTTCATATGAAAGCGAATAATTTTGCTGGGACCCCAGACATCTTCGATTTTAAGGGAAAGCTCAGGAAGAGAATCAATGTTGCGTCGATAAAGATATTCGGTGGCTAGCGCCCAGACTTCATAAGCATAATTATGATCAACACACCCTTTAGCTGCGCTTAATAATTGAAAGAGGGAGGGCATTAATTGGTTTTTAATAAGGGCGTAATTGCGCACAAATTTCATTAAGGCGCGTAAATGATATCCATGAAATTTATGACCCGTATTGTTTTGATAATGGACAGAGGCTTCTTTAAAGAGCTGATAAATGAGTTTTTGTCTATCGGGTGGAAACGCAAGTAAAGGGGCTTCAGGTGTCAGAGGATTATTTAGAGCTTCATTAAATTCGGAGCGTAACTTTTCATATTCTTTGGAAATCCAGCCACATTCTGCCATGACTTCGCGGGCCGAATCTTCGGTTAATGTACAAAGTTGAATCGTTTCACGTTGTGGGACTTCAAATGCAGGAAAATGGGATCGATCGATGAGTTCCAGCACGGACTGAATATGGCTCATGCCCCCAACAAATAGAATCTTATCATATGTGAAGCTAAGTTCTTTCAGGCGTTTAGCCATGTATAGCTCCCGATTTTTATCGAGCTGGGAATGCAGAGCGGGATTTCGACTTTTCTCATACAGATTATAGTATTGTTTAAGCGTGATTCTCTGGATGGCATAGGGATCAGGGATGGGTTCAGCGACATCGGGATAATTTTCCACGTCTAAATCAATGCAAAAAGCGGGGATATTGGCATCTTGTGCACTACGCAGGGCTTCGAATGCAGCGTCGCATGGTTCCGCCATGTAATAAAGAGAAGTTCCATTTGATTCAAAAGTTTGGACAACACTTAAATCGGGTAGGCGCGAGGCCGCATGTAAAATTTGCAGCTGCATGGTTTCAGGGAATTCCACGGCCACGCAATCTGGCTGGATTTCTTTAAAAGCTAAAAGGACCTGAGCAGCCATTTCCATATTATAATGGATAATGGGAATGGCATATATGTTCCCTTTCTGAATAAAAAAAGACTCTTCACCGTTCATGGAGATCCTATGGATTTAGAGAACATGCTCAAGAGCTTCATCACCTAAGGTCATAATGACAGCTTGTTGAAGTAGGCTATTCAAATTTACAGGTTTTCCTTCTAAACTTTTGATTCTTTTTGCGGCATATCGAGCAATATTAATTCCATCTCTGATTGTGTAATTCTCATTTTTATTGTGTGCATTTTGGAGAAAATTGACGACATAATCCATGATATGTTCATCCACAAAAGGAAGATTTTCTTTTAAAATTCGTTTTTCCTCTTCAGCTTCAGGGAAATCTAAATAAATTTGAGGTTGTAAGCGGCTATGCTCATTTTCAGGAATCTCATTGGTGGAGGCATCAGCGTTCTTAGTCTCGCAAATGCGTAAGTCTGGATGTGCTGAAATTTTC